>NZ_JBPKBJ010000186.1:0-509 GCF_051390655.1 Acinetobacter sp. P1(2025) | reverse complement strand
AAATGGGTAGAGTACAGGTTGCTGTAGAAGCATGTTTAATTCGTCTAATCACAGATACTTTATAAAGCATTTTAATACTTTTTTGAATCTGTCAATGCGTAAGTCCTATTTAACAGATTTAGAAATCCCATTAATTGAAAAATGGAGGCGAACTAAATGAAGGATACGTATATAGAGGCAGATCATTGTATTCAAGAAGCTTTGCAAGGGAGTATTGTCCACTTAAACGATAATTTATATTTAGTAAGTGCTGAAACAGCCTTACAGCAAGTCCTTATACCTGAGCATGTTTGCTGTACAGCACCATACTGGATCATTGGGTATGAGTTGCCTAAGCCGATTCAAAATAAACAGGAATTAGAGTCATTATTTGCATGGCATAACTTTTTTATTGAATTTGAACCGTACCGGGTTTGTCGGAGACTTTTTTATTTAAGTTAGGCCACCTGACCTAACGGGTTAATCTTATCATAGTACATTGCTTCAAACTCAAAAGGCGACACATAACC
>NZ_JBPKBJ010000185.1:0-516 GCF_051390655.1 Acinetobacter sp. P1(2025) | reverse complement strand
CAAATGAGTTTTACTATGATCAGCTACCCCAACAAAACAAGGTGGCTTAACTAGAGCGGAATATCACTTATAAATACGCTTTTAGTTGTTCAAACATGTGGGACCACCTCTTTTCCCATACCTCTTAGAATCTAAATTAAAATCAATTTTTGTTAAATATATCACAAAAAAAATTTACAAAAATGATAGGACATTTTGATTAAAAAGTCAAAAAAGCCGAAATAAATCTTAAATAATTAAAAAAACTACACTAGTGAATTAATTTATTAAATATTATTAACAATTGTTAAACCTGATTTCCTCTTAAGGTCAACTCAACACATTAAAAAACAATATATTAATTTAAAATATAATATTTAAAATATTTACCAACAAGTAAAATAATCAACAAAATTAAAAACCAAATAATATAGGACTTACGCATTGACGGATTCAAAAAAGTATTAAAATAGTTTATAAAGTATCTGTGATCAGACGAACTAAACATGCTTCTACAGCAACTTGTACATTACCCAT
>NZ_JBPKBJ010000184.1:0-517 GCF_051390655.1 Acinetobacter sp. P1(2025) | reverse complement strand
GATAAAATGATTGTGGTAAGCACTTGATGGGTAAGGCTTTAGATGCAGAAGAAAGATTACATGTCTGTTTTACAATTAATGCAAGCATAATCAGTGTAAAACATTTTGCATGTCACTTGTTCCTCTTTAGATATTTGTTTAAGATGAGATGTAACTCATTGAAATGTTTCATCATATTCGTCGTCAGAAAACAAGTATAATGCCATTATTTCAATGAGTTATCTTTTTTGTCGTGTACAAAGAAAAAAATTATATGCAATGTGGTTGGACTCCATTCCAAGATAAAACCTTTCGTTATGAAGTTGATACTACCATTGTTTCTGGGCAACTGGCGTGGCATCAAAATCAGTTATTCTTAAATTGTCGTGGACAAGCATTAGAAATTAATCGTTAAACAAGGGATGATTTTCTTTGTACACGACAAAAAAAGATAACTCATTGAAATAATGGCATAATACTTGTTTTCTGACGACGAATATGATGACACATTTCAATGAGTTACATCTCATCTTAAACA
>NZ_JBPKBJ010000183.1:0-519 GCF_051390655.1 Acinetobacter sp. P1(2025) | reverse complement strand
TGATGTAAATCATGCAGAGCACGTTTCGCTCGATGTTCTGGGTTATCAACGAGATCTAAAGCCCGATAATAGGTCGAAGCTGCAATCGGTAAAATTCTACAAATCGCTTCAACACCATATCGATCTTTATTGTTCTGGATAAAATCCACCATTATTTGTGTGGGCGGTCGAGCTCCGCCTGGGCGAAAAAAGCGGCTGCTTTACGTAGAATTTCGTTAGCACGTTGCAGTTCTTTATTTTCACGTTCGAGTTGTTTAATACGTTCTTGATCTGAAAGTTGCTGTACTTTAATTGGGTTTTGTTTATCTAAATATTTTTGATACCAAACACGTAGAGTTTCAGGAGTACAACCTATCTTGGGAGCAATAGCGGTGATTGCAGCCCAAGTAGAAGGATAATCTTTTTCAGATTCAATCAATAATTGAACCGCTCTATCTCTGATTTCAGGGGTGTATTTTACTTTTTTCATCGGGACATTCTCTCAAGAAAAGTGGTCTCCGACAAACCCGGTACGGTTCA
>NZ_JBPKBJ010000182.1:0-524 GCF_051390655.1 Acinetobacter sp. P1(2025) | reverse complement strand
TTAAGTTGACAAAAATAACTAATGATGCGAAAAGGTTTTTTTAGTTAACAGATGTTCACACATGCCTAGAATTGTTTCTGTACCACTTAGTTTAGAACAGCGAGAACGACTCATTTTTCTGGTCAAGCATGCAAAACATTGGCGTGAAAGGCAACGTGCCCAAACTATTCTCTGGCTTTCCGAAGGTAAAAGTGTTGCGGAAGTTGCCACTCTACAAGAACGTATCCCAGAAACCATAAGGCTACAACGCCGACGTTGGGAATTGTATGAGCTTGAATCGATTAAAGAAGGTCATCGCTCAGGTCGACCCAATACATTGATCTCAGACTATCAGGCGAAAATCCTAGATTGGGTCAATACAAGTCCACTCAATGCAGAACAAATCCGAGTCAAACTACATGAAGAATACGAAGTGTCCGTGTCTGTTGAAACCATTCGTAAGTTTTTACGTGATTCAGGTATGGTCTTCAAGCGTACCCGTCATAGCTTGAAAAAAAAGAGATCCGATTGCATTTGAACAAGCA
>NZ_JBPKBJ010000181.1:0-528 GCF_051390655.1 Acinetobacter sp. P1(2025) | reverse complement strand
TGGTAATCCTCCCATAAATAACCGAAGTTAAAAGTAGAGGTTAAGCAGCCATTAGAGGTGGCTTTCCTTTGTTAGCTTGATGTGGTCTTTCATGGTTGTAATGCCACAACCAGTTTGTTGCATAATCTTGTACTTCATCCAAAGTATCAAATAAATGCTTGCTCAGCCAACTATAACGTATGGTCCGATTATAGCGTTCAATATACGCATTCTGCTGTGGCTTACCCGGTTGAATATATTCAATACGAATACCGTGCTCAGTAGCCCAGCGCACAAATTCGTGACTGATAAATTCGGGACCATTATCGCATCGGATCACTAACGGTTTTTCTCTCCACTCCAGCAATTGATTCAACGTACGAATAACCCTGATTGTGGGCAATGAGAACCCTGCTTCAATGGCTAGGCCTTCGCGGCGGTAATCATCAATCACATTCAATAATCGAAACTTGCGACCATCGGAAAGCTGATCATGCATAAAATCTAATGACCAAACCTGATTTTCTCGGATTGGTTCTTTCAATGGTT
>NZ_JBPKBJ010000180.1:0-547 GCF_051390655.1 Acinetobacter sp. P1(2025) | reverse complement strand
TAGGACTTACGCATTGACGGATTCAAAAAAGTATTAAAATAGTTTATAAAGTATCTGTGATCAGACGAACTAAACATGCTTCTACAGCAACTTGTACATTACCCATTTATATGGGCTTTCTCATGACAGAACCGAACTCTATTAGCTGCACACAACTTGCCGAGACTTATAATATCTCGCATGATAGTGTAAATCGCTTTCTGGAGCGTGAAGACTACACACCTCACGACCTATATCAAGAAGCAATTCAACATATTGATAATAATAAACTTATAGTCAGTATTGATGATACTGTTTTAGATAAACCATATAGTCAACATATGGACTTGGTTAGCTATTTTTGGTCAGGCAAACACCACCGATCCGTCAAGGGGATTAATCTCATTACCCTGTATGCGACAGATCAGAATGGTCAAAATATTCCAATTAATTTCCGAATTTATGACAAATCTGAGGGTAAAACCAAGAATGATTACTTTATGGATATGTTAAGTGAAGTACTTAGTTGGGGTGCAAAGATTCAATTTATTACAGGTGATAGTTGGTA
>NZ_JBPKBJ010000179.1:0-558 GCF_051390655.1 Acinetobacter sp. P1(2025) | reverse complement strand
CACAGCAGATTGAAGAATTACGAGAGCAAGCGGCACGTGGTGAAATTATATTAGGTTATGTTGATGAAACAGGATTTTCATCTACACCTGATAACCGCTATGCGTGGACAAAGATAGGTGATGTTCATGCGGTTGATGCAATAAGATTAAAACGAGTTAATGTCATGGGGTGTTTGCTTTCAACGGGGAAACTGGTGACAAGCTGTTTACAAGAGTCAGTGACAAGTACTTGGTTTTATGCCTATTTAACTGGAATAGCTCAACAAGTAAAACAGACATATAACCTTCCATTGGTTCTTATTGTTGATAATGCCTCGATTCATAGAAGTAAAAAGATGGCTGATTACAGAGAGCTACTTAAAACTAACTTTTCGACGAATCTGTATTTTATTCCAGCTTATAGCCCTGAGTTAAATCGAATCGAGATGGTATGGAAGCAGATGAAATATTATTGGCGAGATTTTCAAGTCATGACAGCTGACAAAATAGAGCAATGGGTGGAGAAAGTATCAAACCAATTCGGAAAAGAATACATGTTTACTTTTTAATGGATACTTA
>NZ_JBPKBJ010000178.1:0-571 GCF_051390655.1 Acinetobacter sp. P1(2025) | reverse complement strand
CAGAAAGGTGGTGCGCAGAAGCTCACGGCTGATGTATTGGGGATGGGCAAAGCACAGCTGCAGTTGTACCGACAGAAAACTGAAGAACTGATTAATGACAGTCTTATGCGGTATGCGCCAATGAAACAGGTTGAGATTCGAGGTATTCAGATAGAAGTGCCGAGTAGGGTGAGTTGTTTATCACACCGAGATTACAACAAGAAGTATGGAACCCAGCTGCAGGATGTCCCCGTGATGAATAAGGCGGTACGTTTTGCGTGTGAGAATGAACCTGAGTTGTGGGCCAAACAACAGCATATGATTGAAGAAATTCAACGTATTCGCGCTGAAAATCGTTATGAGCAGTATCGTTCGTTTTATGAGGCTGAATTAAAAAATCGAAAAGAGATTGAAGAACTAAGCAAGCAAGCTGAAACGCCACGTACTCGACAACAGTGGTATGCGCGAGAAAAATTATTGTTTTTACAGCAGAATATGCTGCAAACTTTATTGAAAGATCCTCAAACGACTGAACCTATAACATTGATTCAGCATGATTTACAGCGTTATATTGATCTTTTGAATACTGAAT
>NZ_JBPKBJ010000177.1:0-574 GCF_051390655.1 Acinetobacter sp. P1(2025) | reverse complement strand
ATGTCGTTCATTATGATTAAAGCTGGGGACTTAGCTTAGTTGGTAGAGCGCCTGCTTTGCACGCAGGAGGTCAGGAGTTCGACTCTCCTAGTCTCCACCATGAATTAAATGAAGTATTTAATTCTGAGCTAAATAGATTATAGAGTTTAATGAATAAAAAGATTAAGTAATTGATCTTGGTTTATTAATCTCTGTGATTTATCACAGTTTACTACGCACCGACGAGGTGGTAGTTAATCATTAACAGATTAGAAAATTGAGTCTGAAATAAATTGTTCACTCAAGAATTTAAGTTGATCGAAGTAATTTGATTGATTTAAACATATTGAGAACTAGCAAAAACACTGAATCAAGCGTTTTGGTATATGAATTTAGATTGAAGCTGTATGGTGATTAAATTCACAGACAACAAACCAGTAGCAATTAAGTTTGCAACGATAACACTCACTTGTATGTGTTAACGACTGTTTGGGGTTGTATAGTCAAGTAATTAAGTGCATGTGGTGGATGCCTTGGCAGTCAGAGGCGATGAAAGACGTGATAGCCTGCGAAAAGCTCCGGGGAGGCGGCAAAT
>NZ_JBPKBJ010000176.1:0-590 GCF_051390655.1 Acinetobacter sp. P1(2025) | reverse complement strand
TGGATGTCTGGTGATTTGTAGTCATAAATTTTAGTCCCCACTTGTTTTTAAGTGGGGACTAAATTAAGGCTTATAGGATGAATTCATAAGGTGTGTTCAGCGGACGCTTACGAATAAAATCCCCAATCGATACTGCTTTTTTGATTAGGTTGTTCCAGTCGCTGGAGTTTTTTTGAGCACGATCAGGACCATTGAAATCACTAATATCTAAGTTTAAGTCTTGATACTGACTGGATGATGCTGAAAGATTAATTTTTATAGGATCGGATAGCCACTGACTTCTACTTATATCTTCTTCAAGAGCATGGCAAATAAAACTTTCAAAGTCTTTACGATATATTGGACCAAAAGATGAACGAGAAATTAGATTTTTGAACTGATCTTTTAGTTGTTTGACCTGACTCCTGAGCAGTTCAATATTTATTGTGTCTTGAATTTCACTTAGAAATATAGACTCACTATTCTCAGAATTAAAAGTTATTAGGACTTACGCACTATTATTTATAGACTCTCTGTGGTAGCAGATGATTTTTATCGAGAATAAAGTCATCAATGAAGTTTTTGATCATTGGTCTAAATAATTTCTTCTG
>NZ_JBPKBJ010000175.1:0-618 GCF_051390655.1 Acinetobacter sp. P1(2025) | reverse complement strand
ACCAAATGAGTTTTACTATGATCAGCTACCCCAACAAAACAAGGTGGCTTAACTAGAGCGGAATATCACTTATAAATACGCTTTTAGTTGTTCAAACATGTGGGACCACCTCTATATTGGCGCAGTTAAAGGCACTGTTAGTTCAGGTGGAAGTACCGATGATACCAAGCCAACATTATCAGGAATTGGTGAAGCAAAAGCAGTACTCACAATATTTGATAATGGCTATCCGATTGGGACTGTTACAGTTGGAGATAATGGTAAATGGAGTTACACCGTAACGAATGATTTAGTTTTAGGCTCACACAAAATTACTTTAACTCAAACTGATGTAGCTGGTAATACCAGTGAACTCAGTGATGCCTTTAATTTCACAATTGTAGCTCCAGCTCAACCTAGTGCACTGATGTTGAGTGATTCCTTAATCATTGAGGAGGTTCAAACTTCTCTTGTGGACTCTGTTAATTTAGATAGTCTTTTAAGAGCTCCAAACATATCGGATAGCTTTGAACCGTACCGGGTTTGTCGGAGACCACTTTTCTTGAGAGAATGTCCCGATGAAAAAAGTAAAATACACCCCTGAAATCAGAGATAGAGCGGTTCAATTATTGATTGAAT
>NZ_JBPKBJ010000174.1:0-643 GCF_051390655.1 Acinetobacter sp. P1(2025) | reverse complement strand
CAGACAGAGAGTTTATCGGTGAGCAGTGGTTTACATGGTTAATTGAACAAGACATCAACTTCTGCATTCGTGTTAAAAAAACTTCATTGTCACCAATCATTTAGGAAAGAATCATAAAATTAGTGATTTATTTCGCCATCTTAAAGTTGGTCAAATTGAATGTCGTAAACGACGGATTTTGGTTGGTCGGGTGAAACTATATATAAGTGCACTACAGTTAGAAAATGGAGAGCTTTTACTCGTCGTTTCTCCTCAGTTTAATGCCAATGCTATTCAGGATTATGCATTACGCTGGGAAATTGAAACCTTATTCAGTTGTCTCAAAGGACGCGGGTTTAATCTTGAAAATACGCGCTTGACAGACCCTAGACGAGTGAAAAAATTGATTGCGGTGTTAGCTATAAGCTTCTGTTGGTGTTACTTAACGGGTGAATGGCAACATGATCAAAAAAAAGTGATAAAAATAAAGAAGCATGGACGACTCTCAATGAGTTTATTTCGCTATGGTTTAGACTATGTTCAAATGGCGATTCAGCGTTTAATTGGTTTTGGGAAAAAAGAAGAGTTTAAGGAAATTTTGGCAATTTTAAGAAGGCAGAACCCTGATAGGATAAGGGTTCTGTGAAATTTGTCGTGTACAGAG
>NZ_JBPKBJ010000173.1:0-664 GCF_051390655.1 Acinetobacter sp. P1(2025) | reverse complement strand
CGTACAACCAATTGGTCCTCGTATAACCAAGCTTTAATCAAGCGAGGAAATATTTCAATCTGGTTTGATCCTAAGACGCAATGGTATGCACAACCACAAGGCAAGCAAGGACGAAATCAAACTTATTCCGATACAGCGATTCAATGCTGTTTAATGATCAAATCTCTATTCCGTCTTTCTTTACGTATGGTTACTGGCTTTGTTCAAAGCCTGATTAAACTCTGTGGCTTGAATTGGACAGCACCAGATTACTCCACCCTTTGTAGACGACAAAAGCATATTGATATTGCGATAAGCTATCAGAAAAGTCATGATGGGTTACACCTACTTGTCGACTCTACGGGTTTAAAGTTTTTAGGTGAAGGCGAATGGAAGCGTAAAAAACATCAGCCTGAATACCGTCGGCAATGGCGTAAACTGCATATTGGTATAGATGCTGAAACACTGCAAATACGTGCCGTTCAGCTTACTACAAATAATGTCAGTGATTCACAAGTACTAGGTGATTTACTGGATCAAATTCCACTAGATGAGCGAATAGATTCTGTCTATACCGATGGCGCGTACGACACGAAGTGCTGCAGAAAAGTGATTTCAGATCGTCAAGCACATGCAGTAATTCCACCCAGAAAGAATGCCAAGCCCTGGAAAGATTCTAAAATAA
>NZ_JBPKBJ010000172.1:0-701 GCF_051390655.1 Acinetobacter sp. P1(2025) | reverse complement strand
AAGGCTCGTACTTTATCTGTATATGAAATTATGCAAATCACCCATGAACAAGCTTTCTTATTGTTCAAAGAAATACGGTGGGGAAAAGAACAACCCACATGCCCTCATTGTGACACCCAAGACAATCATTATTTCATTCGTGGTCGCAAGCAATGGCGTTGCAAATGCTGTAATCACACGTTCAGCGTCACATCAGGCACAATCTTTGCCTTTCATAAATTACCACTCAAAATCTATTTAGCTGCTATCGCAATTTACTCCAATGCTGTAAAAGGCTTATCTGCTTTGCAGTTAGGTCGGGATTTAGGTGTTCAGTATAAGACTGCTTTTGTATTGGCGCATAAAATCCGTGAAAGTTTGATAGATCAGCGTGACGATGAATTGCTATCAGGTGATGTTCACATGGATGGTGCGTATGTGAATGGCTATGTACGCCCTAAAAACCACAAGGATGACCGTATAGATAGACGTAAGGCTGAATATCAAAATCCAAATAAACGATGTGTTGTGGTACTACGTCAAAAAGCAATCAACAGTGACCTACAAGGTGCTGATAAAACCAAAACCTATGTGGTTTATAGTGAAAATCAAAAAGACATTAACCATCTTGCAAATCAGCATATCAAGCATGGTTCAACAATCCATGCAGATGAAAGTACCGCATACGATACACTAAATGCTCGTTTCACGACTAAGCGTGT
>NZ_JBPKBJ010000171.1:0-728 GCF_051390655.1 Acinetobacter sp. P1(2025) | reverse complement strand
GCAGAAGAAATTATTTAGACCAATGATCAAAAACTTCATTGATGACTTTATTCTCGATAAAAATCATCTGCTACCACAGAGAGTCTATAAATAATAGTGCGTAAGTCCTAGTTAATATCTTTTTTTTAGTATTGGAGTGGTTCAGTGTCTGAAATGAATTTTGATCGTCTTTACGATTTCTTTTCTAAAATTCCAAGCGTGCAAAAGGAAAGAATCATTGCACATGGCACAGACGAGCAACATGCGTGGTGGTTTAAATTTAGTATTAATGTAGAACACGCACTGGCATGGCAAACTGTTCAAGAACTTGGACATGTTCTGAATTACTTATCAACCAACGAGCGCTTACCAACACAATTTTTCCCTGTGTCACCACCACCCTATATGAATGGTGAAGCAAAGGACTTTTTGGCATGGGTCATTCAATGTAATCATCCTGAATTTGATCCCAATACCGTTTGTGATTGGCTTGAAGCGCGTTTGCCCAACCCTGTTGAAGATGAAAGCCAGTGGAAAATTCAAACTGATCTAAGTGAGTTAGATCAACTTGCTGATAAGGATTTGGATCAGTTGATTCCACCAAATCCATAATAAAAAAAGAGGCCATAAGCACTACTGTCCCATAGTTTGCTTTAAATAAAAAAACCTGAGTCTAAATAGTTAAAATATGAGTGCAAACAAACACTTTAACTATAAAGGACTCAGGTTTTGTCACATCAGAATACCGT
>NZ_JBPKBJ010000170.1:0-730 GCF_051390655.1 Acinetobacter sp. P1(2025) | reverse complement strand
GGCAGAAGAAATTATTTAGACCAATGATCAAAAACTTCATTGATGACTTTATTCTCGATAAAAATCATCTGCTACCACAGAGAGTCTATAAATAATAGTGCGTAAGTCCTATATATTATATTTGTTTGAGTGTTATAATTTTCATGATGAAACTTTTTTTATGCTTTATTAATCAATATATTATTTTTAAATAATATTTAAGTAATAAATTTTTCTACATAAATTTTGAACAATAAAATCAATTAAATGACATTTTGCGTCACTGTGATTTTATCTTTTGATAAAGCATAAAATAAATCATATTATTACAAAGCACAATTTTGTCTAAGAAAAATTTATATAAATGCTTATGCTAGGGTGGCAAATGAAAGCTTCATCGGGGTTTACTTTAATTGAGTTAATGGTTGTAGTGGCAATTATTGCAATTATTGCATCTATTGCTATACCTAGTTATTCAAAATATATCGTTGCAAGTCATCGCACAGAGGCTCAGGCAGCGATGTTGAATTTAGCGCAATTTCTAGAGAGCAAATACAATGCATCCTTTAGTTACCCAGCAGTTGCAGATATTCCTGCATCATTAAAATCTCCTGAAAACGTCAATACTTATTATACATGGCTTTGTTGCACAAATAGACGAAAGGTAGAGTTGTTCTAATCTTCAGATATTTATGCAACAGCCACCGTTTTAGCTGTACCAAGTTGAGTAAATTTATTCAAAATATCGACT
>NZ_JBPKBJ010000169.1:0-731 GCF_051390655.1 Acinetobacter sp. P1(2025) | reverse complement strand
TTCTACGTTTGATTGGTTTTGGGAAAAAAGAGGAATTTAAGAAAGTGCTCGCAATTTTAAGAAAGAAAAAGCCTGATAGGACAAGGGCTCTATGAAATTTGTCGTGTACAGAGTGTGGATCTATAGGATTGGGATGTAATGATCCCAACACAGGTACACATAAATAATCTGGTTCACCGACAAACTTGCCTAGTCCAGTTTCCTCAACAACATTTCCATCCAAACTCATGGCGTAAATAGACAGCGGTAGATAACAACCCTTATCTAAGCTTTTGAGACAACTGATATCTATCCTTTTGCCTCGTAAATGCCCATTGAGATCATAAAGGAAAATATCGATGTGCTTAGTATTAGGATAAGTATTTAAATAGCTATCCACTTCACTGAGGAAGCTGTGATTATGAATGGAGTCATTAACCCTAGTGCGTGCAATTAAGGGTTGAAGATTATTATTAATTTTAGTCGCAGAATTTATCTCAGCTAATGCTGCACTCATGGCTATAGACCTAAATTATTTCGATCTAATCAGCTTAGTGAATGCAACAAAAGTTGTAACGTAAAGACTTTATAAATTATTTTACCTATCCAGTAAAAAAATCATAAATTCAAAAAGGTAAAATGAATAGACCTCTTGCAAAAATCATTTTTCAACCAACTCCATGTTGTAAATTGCAGCAATTAAATTCAGACGTAAACCCATGCGTTTACGCCTATTTCGATAACGTGTAGCC
>NZ_JBPKBJ010000168.1:0-741 GCF_051390655.1 Acinetobacter sp. P1(2025) | reverse complement strand
ACCGCTTAGAACTCGTGGCTTTCCACCTGCTGTGACTGATGTGGAAATCATCACTATGCAAATTGTGGGGGAATTTCTTAGTCTAGACACGGACAAAAGCATTTGGATGTATTTTAAAAACAATTGGTTAGAGTGGTTTCCAAAATTAGGGTCTTACCCCAATTTCTGTAAGCACTGTGCAAACTTGTGGCATATCAATCAGAAAATTATGTCTCAACTCAATCATCGTTATGGTTCAGATAATATTCACTTTATTGATGGTTTCCCAATCCCTGTCTGTGCTTACACAAGAGCCAGAGGACATAAAAACTTTAAAGAACATGCAAGTTTTAGTTATTGTGCTGCAAAGCAAGAAAAATATTATGGGTTTAAAGGTCATATCGTCATTAATCTTTCAGGAATGATTACAGGTTATACCTTTGCCCCTGCTCATTGTGATGAACGAGATGTTGCTCCTGAGATCACAAAAAATATTTATGGTTTACTTGGAGCGGATAAGGGGTATTTAAGACCCGAGTTGACAAGGCATTTAGAATCTCAAGGTATTGATTTACAAACACCATTTAGAAAAAATATGAAAGATTCCAGACCTAAAGATGCAATGCGAACGCTGATGAAGGCTCGGAGAAAGATTGAGACTGTGATTGGTCAATTAACAGATCGCTTTCACATCCAAAAGGTAAGAGCAAAAAACTTATGGCATTTAACGCACCGTATAACGCGTAAAATTCTTTCACATAC
>NZ_JBPKBJ010000167.1:0-779 GCF_051390655.1 Acinetobacter sp. P1(2025) | reverse complement strand
CTTAAAAGTTTCCTTTCAAATAAATTGACCTGAATAATTCTCAGTAAACGCTGAACACTCCATCCTTCTTGTGCCATGTGTTTAGCGAAGTTCACCAGCAAATAGGCAATTAATGCAATCCATATTTGCGTTTGTATCGCATTGCGGCTTCGACCTAGAAATGACTTCAGTTTTAAATTCTGCTTGATGGCTTTAAAGAATAACTCAATCTTCCAGCGGTCTTTATAAATTGCAGCAATGGTGGATGCTGCCAGATGAAAGTTGTTGCTCAGAAATTCGAATGTTCTTTTCTTATCTGTATCATAAAACTCTATACGTCTTAATAATTCAGGTGCGCCTCTTTTCTTGGCATGCGCACTGCTCAATTCAATACATTCATCCGCAATAATCCCTTTAGTCTCTAATACGCTGCGGCTTGATTTAACTTGATAAACTGTCTTTGGGCGTAGCCGGGTTACAAAGCTGACGTTCTGAAGTGTCAACTGAGCAAACCATTGATAATCAACATATCCTTTATCAAAGACGATAATGCTGCCAGCAGGAAATTTAAATGCTCTGCCTTGCACCATATCATTTTCAATACCATCCCCAAGCGCTACAAATTCAGGAATGGTATTGCTGTGATTTAAGCCAACACTGAGTTTAATACTGGCTTTGGATTCATGCACTTTTGCCCATGCGCACAATGACAGTGAAAGATCAATATGACTGGCATCTAGTGAATACAGCGGATTTTTGAATCTAAATTTATGTGCAGTTTTAGAGTTTTCACAGCGCTG
>NZ_JBPKBJ010000166.1:0-792 GCF_051390655.1 Acinetobacter sp. P1(2025) | reverse complement strand
ATTTGGTGGTGTTTCAAAAAGTATGCTGAAACAAAGCAGGTTGAATTTTGATAAAATAGAGAAATGCGAATAACTCTAGAAATCAAATGTCCAACCTGCCTCAGTGACAGTATAAAGAAAAATGGCATCAAAGTAGATGGGAAACAAAACTATCAGTGCAAAGACTGTAAACGTCAGTTTATTGGTGACCATGCTCTGAGCTATCTAGGATGTAATTCAGGCATTACTCGAAAAATATTACAGTTGATGGTCAGAGGTAGTGGTATACGAGATATCGCTGAAGTTGAGCGAATCAGTATCGGTAAAGTTTTACGTACTTTAACCGAATCGACCTACCAAATTCAGCCTAAACAAAGTCATTATGAGTCTCTTGAAGTTGATGAGTTTTGGACTTTTGTGGGAAATAAAAATAATAAACAATGGCTTATTTACGCCTACCATCGAGAAACAGGTGAGATTGTTGCTTATGTTTGGGGTAAAAGAGACTTAGCTACAGTTCAACGATTGAAGACAAAGCTTAAACAATTAGGTATTCACTACACCCGAATTGCAAGTGATCATTGGGACAGTTTCATAACTGCTTTTAAAAACTGCGAGCAAAGTATTGGTAAATTTTTTACTGTAGGTATTGAAGGTAATAATTGCAAAATAAGGCATCGAATTAGGCGCGGTTTTAGAAGGAGTTGTAATTTTTCAAAAAAGATTGAAAACCATTTTAAAGCTTTCGACTTAACCTTTTTTTACATCAATAATGGCTTCATTTAATGTCAGCATACTTTTTGAAACACCACC
>NZ_JBPKBJ010000165.1:0-852 GCF_051390655.1 Acinetobacter sp. P1(2025) | reverse complement strand
GCTTTAGATCTCGTTGATAACCCAGAACATCGAGCGAAACGTGCTCTGCATGATTTACATCATGCAGAGCAAATCAAACGTATTTGGAAAGAAAGTTTAGGTCGATATGGTGTGCGTAAGGTCTGGCAACAATTGAAACGTGAAGGTTATGTTATCGCACGTTGTACAGTTGCTCGATTGATGCAGAAGCTAGGTATACAAGGTGTTTGGCGTGGTAAGAATAAACAAACCACCCGTAGCCGAGATGATCAAAAACGAGCAGATGACTTAGTAAAACGCAATTTTAATGCAGATCATCCTGACCAGCTGTGGGTCGCTGACTTCACGTATATTCAAACTCATTCAGGCTGGGTCTATACCGCCTTTATTATTGATGTGTTCTCGCGAGCAATTGTTGGATGGAAAGTATCAACACGTATGAATACAGATATGGTGCTCGATGCACTGGAGCAAGCATTGCATGATCGAGGCATGCCAAAGAACGTGATTCATCATAGTGACAGAGGCGTGCAATATCTTTCCATTCGTTATACCAATCGTTTAGAAGCAGCAAATTTACGAGCATCAGTCGGTACGACCGGTGATTCATACGATAATGCTTTGGCTGAAACGGTGAATGGCTTATACAAAACAGAGGTGATTGAATATTTAAAAGCGGATTGGCAAGGTTTAGCGGATGTACAACTTGCGACACTAAACTGGGTAGATTGGTTCAATAAAGAGCGTGTACACAGTGCACTGGGTTATGTATCACCTTTTGAGTTTGAAGCAATGTACTATGATAAGATTAACCCGTTAGGTCAGGTGGCCTAACTTAAATAAAAAAGTCTCCGACAAACCCGGTACGGTTCA
>NZ_JBPKBJ010000164.1:0-862 GCF_051390655.1 Acinetobacter sp. P1(2025) | reverse complement strand
TAGGGTCTGTTGACATTTGTTGATTAAAAAAATAGCGAGATAGTAAAATTAAATCGCCAAACCCAATTTTACACTCGCTATGCCTCGAACAATGCTAAATGATCAACACTGGTCCAAGTTACTTGCTATTTTCCGTCACTTTAATATTTATCTCAAATTAAATTTACGGAATTTTATTGAAGCGATTTTATTTCGAATTAGAACAGGCTGTCCTTGGCGTGATTTACCTCAAGAGTTTGGTAAATCAAATTCTATTTTTAAGAAATATAATCGATGGTCTAAAAATAGTAAGTTTATGAATATTTTTAAATTATTCAGCCAGCATGCTGATAAAGAGTGGATTTTTATCGATGGGAGCCATGTACGAGCGCATCAACATTCAGCTGGTATTAAGAATCAAAGTATTTCCAAAAGTATTGGTGGTAATAGTTCAAAAATACATTTAGCAATCGATTCAAATGGTAATCCTATTGAATTTATTATTTCAGATGGAACTTCACATGATATTAAGGTTGCACCTGATCTTGTATCAAAATTAGATTTAACAGAGTCAGAAATGCTATGTGCAGATAAAGGCTATGATTCAGAAAGTTTCAGAAAGAAAATTAGAGAAAGTAATACGAAAGCAAACATTCCTCGAAGATCAAATGCCAAATCTAGCAATGATGATATGGACTGGTATATGTATAAAATCAGACATTTAGTTGAAAATGCATTTTGTAGATTAAAACAATTTAGAGGAATTGCCACAAGATACGATAAGCTAAAACGTAACTATCAAAGCGCTGTTGCTTTAGCTTGTATATTTATATGGTTGCCTCTTTAGCTCAATTTATCGGCTGTAAATGTCAACACACCCTAA
>NZ_JBPKBJ010000163.1:0-863 GCF_051390655.1 Acinetobacter sp. P1(2025) | reverse complement strand
TAGGGTGTGTTGACACTTTTAGCTTAAAAAAATAGCGAAGTAGTAAAATCAAATCGCCAAACCCAATTTTACTATTCGCTATGCCTCGTACCATGCTGACAGATCAACACTGGCAAAAGTTGAAAACTATTTTGCGTAATTTATCTATTCATCACAACTCAAATTTACGTAATTTTATTGAAGCTATTCTCTATAGAATTAGAACAGGCTGTCCGTGGCGAGATATTCCTTCCTATTTCGGTCAATCAAACTCTATTTTCAAACGTTTTAATCGTTGGTCAAGCAGCGGTAAGTTGCTTAGATTATTCAAATTATTAGCATCATGCCCCGATATGGAGTGGATTTTTATTGATGGCTCTCACGTACGTGCTCATCAACATTCTGCCGGTATAGCGAATCAATCCATTTCTAAAAGTGTAGGAGGAAACTCCTCAAAAATACATTTGATTGTTGATTCACATGGCAATCCTATTGATTTCATGATTACCGATGGCACTACACATGACATCAAAGTTGCACCTGATTTAATAGCAACATTAGATTTAAAAGAGACAGAAGTGGTATGCGCAGATAAAGGCTATGATTCAGAACCACTGCGTGAGCAGATCAGAAAAACAGGAACAAAAGCGAATATACCAAAGAAAATAAATAGCCAATCGAACAATGATCATATGGACTGGTATTTATATAAAATCAGGCATTTAGTTGAAAATATGTTTTGTAGATTAAAACAATTTAGAGGGATAGCTACTCGATATGACAAGCTCAAAAGAAATTATCAAAGTGCTGTTGCCTTAGCCTGTATATTTTTATGGCTACCTTTATAGGTTTAATTATGAACAGTAAATGTCAACAGACCCTAG
>NZ_JBPKBJ010000162.1:0-937 GCF_051390655.1 Acinetobacter sp. P1(2025) | reverse complement strand
TAGCAAGAGTGAACCACCTGATCCCTTCCCGAACTCAGAAGTGAAACCTCTTCGCGCTGATGGTAGTGTGGCGTTTGCCATGTGAGAGTAAGTCATCGCCAGCTTTTAAATACAAACACCCCTAACCTAACGGTTAGGGGTGTTTTTTATTGAAAAGAGAAAATAGGATTTATGCTAATATCCTAATAAAGACTTAGACTATTTATAATGATGATTCAAAAGAATATTTTATGGGTAGATTGTTGTGCGGCTGTTTTAGCCGGTTTAATAGTTTTGCTTGCAGCACAATGGTTGAGTCAAATTTATCATTTACCAAAAAACATTATCATTTTCATTGGTTGTACAAACTTATTGTATGCATGTTATTCATTTATATTAGTAAATTATAGAAGACGATCAACTACTCTCATCAATATTCTTGTGATAGCAAATGGATTTTGGTGCATTATTTGTTTGATTATAATATGGTGGTTTTGGCATGAAATGACGATATTGGCTATTATGCATATTGGTGGAGAAGCAATTTTTGTCGCTACTTTGGCTAAATTCGAGTATCTCTGGAGAAATACGCTAATAGTTAGTGACTTTATTTCATAGTTAATATTAAATCTAAGAGCTATAAAAATCATTAAGCTTAAATAAATCAAATATATATCTAAAAATTAGTAAAAATTCTGAACTCAAATTTTTATAATAGCTAAAAGTCAGACGTGTTTTTTGTTCTATTTTTAATCTAAATGTTTATAAAATTGATCGTTTAAGTGAAAATTTGTTTAATTGGTTATTCTAGTTTTCATCATTTACATAGATATAAATAATAGATTATAGGACTTACGCACTATCATTTATAGATTCTCTGTGGTAGCAGATGATTTTTATCGAGAATAAAGTCATCAATGAAGTCTTTGATGATTGGTCTAAATAAGTTCTTTTGCCA
>NZ_JBPKBJ010000161.1:0-1001 GCF_051390655.1 Acinetobacter sp. P1(2025) | reverse complement strand
AAAGGTAGAGTTGTTCTAATCTTCAGATATTTATGCAACAGCCACCGTTTTAGCTGTACCAAGTTGAGTAAATTTATTCAAAATATCGACTCTTATTTGCAAGTCAACCACCTGACGATTAAAGCATCGACTAGATACACCTTGTCCAAGTCGTTTCAAGGCAAACATTTTAGCCTCTATTCGGGATCGTCGATGATAACCAATATCTCGTTTCCACTGCTTTTGACCCTTGTCCCAACAGCCTTGTACTGCATGATTCCTTGCTTTACCAATTTCATTTTCTGCCCATAAAGCAGCATTGGAACGAGGAGGGATAATTACATTTGCTTGCCGTTTCAAAATCGCATCATAACAATTCACTGTGTCATAAGCACCATCAGCCGTGACAGATGCAATGGTTTCATCAATTTGATCTAAAAGAGGTTGGAGCATTTCAGCATCACCATATTGGCAGGTCGTGACTTCAACCGCTTGTATTTCTCCACTGTTTGCATCTGTCGCAAGATGTAATTTCAGCCATTGACGATGTTGGTTTACGCCATGTTTTTTACGCACCCATTCCCCATCACCTGTAACTTTGATCCCTGTGCTATCAACTAAAATATGCAAGTCTTCCTGTGGATTTTTTGCTGATTTATGTAGAAGTGGCTGGAGCTTATCTGCTCGCCGACTCAATGTTGAGAAGTCTGGAACATTCCAGTCGAGGTGAGCCATTTGAAAAAGGCTTTGAATGAAACCTTGTGTTTGGCGTAAAGCCAGTTGGAACAGGTTTCGTATCGTCAGGGCAAATTGAATTGCTATATCAGTGTAGGTAGGTTGACGTCCTTTTTTTCCAGTAGGTGTTGCAGACCATTGCATTTGGGGATCAAACCAAATGGTGAAAGCACCCCGTTGACGTAAAGCCTGATTGTACTCAGACCAGTTCGTTGTTTTGTATCGGCTTTTTGATTCTGTATTCATCTAACATGTATGGGGATGAAATTTATTTATGCAACAAAGCC
>NZ_JBPKBJ010000160.1:0-1002 GCF_051390655.1 Acinetobacter sp. P1(2025) | reverse complement strand
GGCAGAAGAAATTATTTAGACCAATGATCAAAAACTTCATTGATGACTTTATTCTCGATAAAAATCATCTGCTACCACAGAGAGTCTATAAATAATAGTGCGTAAGTCCTAGTTTATTAACTTTTTAATGGCATTATTGCTTAGACTCTGATCAATTTAATTCATTTATGCTACATCTACCCTTTGGTCACACTGTGACTCTGATCATTATTACCGTTGCGATTTCATTATTAGCATTTAGCAATCAAACCGTGATGAACCGTTTGATTTTTTGGCCACCAGCGATGCAACGTGGGCAATTTGACCGTTTTATTACCCATGGTTTTGTACATGCAGATGGGACACATTTACTGTTCAATATGATTACCCTATTTTTCTTCGGTAATATCATTGAAAGCTTTTATCGTGAATTCTTCTACGATATGGGCTTTGTACTGTTTTATTTAGGTGGATTAATTTTTGCTATCTTGCCAAGTTATTTAAAACATAAGAATGATGTCCGTTGGGCGAGTCTGGGCGCTTCAGGAGCAGTCTCAGCCGTTTTATTTGCATATATTTTATTTCAACCGTGGAATTTAATTTTCGTATTCTTTATTCCAGTTCCTGCGATTATTTTCGCTATTTTATATGTGGCTTACAGTATTTGGTCTGGTAAACGTGGAAATACCAATATCAACCATAGTGCTCACTTATGGGGAGCAGCATACGGTGTCATTGTTACCATTATCCTCGAACCTAAAGTTCTGCCACATTTTCTCAGCCAACTCACAAAACTCCCCTTCTAAACTAAAATATTCACACTCAATCCCTTTTGTAAATAACAAAAGGGATTATTGACAATGTATGCCAAGATACAGAAATTGAATAAAAAAATGCGTCATTCATCTAGTATAGGACTTACGCACTATCATTTATAGATTCTCTGTGGTAGCAGATGATTTTTATCGAGAATAAAGTCATCAATGAAGTCTTTGATGATTGGTCTAAATAATTTCTTCTGCC
>NZ_JBPKBJ010000159.1:0-1026 GCF_051390655.1 Acinetobacter sp. P1(2025) | reverse complement strand
CATCTTTACTTTTTCATATTTCATGTACTCATGATAGTAGAACATGACTTTTTAATGTGGATAAAAAACAAACAAAACGTTGATCGTTTTTTGATTTTTGCAAGAAGTCTAATGTTTTGTTAAAACAAGATAATTCAAAAAAATGGGAGTTAAGGCCAACGATTGGAAAAGTATATGATTCAAGTGGGAAAATATCTGATAGACCAATTTTATTTGCGAGATACTACGATGCAAATAACCAATTATTGTGCCGACATCCTTTTTCAATGGTTAGCTTATTAGAGTGTTCTGCAACGCTTGATGAACATTTAAACTCAATTGTATTGATAACACATAAACTTAAAGATCAACCTGCTAATAAAGACTTTCTTATAAAGGACTTTGAAAAAAAATCAATAGATTATATCTATGATATTAATTTGACTGAATATTCAACTTGTTTTCATTTAGTAGCAAATCATTTTGGTATAACTGAATTGCAAGAACTCTTTTCTGTAACTAGAATTCTATTAGATATTTGTTTGAATTTTACGGATTCACATTTTGAAATCATACATAGTAAAAATATAGTTGATAGAATGTTTAAGCCATCTGCAGGATTTGATGATCAACAATTACGTCAATATATAGAGTTTCATACTGCTTTAAAATTTGGAATTCAATATAAGGAAAGACCAATCTTATTCTATGTCCTTTTAAAATTAATGAGTCGGGATACGTATACAAATAAAGACCTAATTTTAGAAGAAATTAATAATATCTTTGATAGTCTTGGGCTTTGTGTGGTAAAGATTTTTGAAGATGCTAATAGACTTATTGTCGATAAAGCAGAAATTTTGAAAAATTCAGAGATTAAATATTTTTCCTTGATTGCTGAGTCTGTTAAAAAGAATGCAACTACTCTAATTAAAGAGTCGAGTGATGTGATTGATAAGTATTCTAGTCACATTAATAAATATTTAGATATTCTTGATTTGCCAAATATTCAAATAGGGGATTCATTCTTTCGATTAGGTAAGCCTCAAA
>NZ_JBPKBJ010000158.1:0-1075 GCF_051390655.1 Acinetobacter sp. P1(2025) | reverse complement strand
CGCAGATTCAAATCCCAAGTGCAACACATTTGTAGTTAGTTGAAAAAGTTAGGTGTATTCATAGAATCATTAGACTTTTTCAACTCGCAATTGGAAAGCACACAATGAAGAAATACACCCAACTTTCTCAAGATGAAAGATACGAAATTTATGCTACTTTGAAAAGTAAAAGTTCAATCGCTACCCTTGCTCGGGAATTAGGACGTTCACGATCAACCATCTACCGTGAATTAAAAAGAAATACTGGGCAACGTGGATATAGAGCTCAACAGGCAGCTAAATTTGCAAGTCAAAGACGGTACCGTCCTTCATCATCAATGACAGCATTTGCCTTCGCTTATATTGATTATTTGATTGGTTTGGACTGGTCACCCGAACAAATTTCAGGTGCTTTAACACAACGCGGTTGGCTGGATGTACCTTCACATGAGTGGATTTACCAGTACATTTATCAAGATAAATCAAAAGGCGGTAAACTTCATCTACATTTAAGGCATCAGAAGAAATATCGAAAACGCGGTTACAAAAACACGGATCGTAGGGGTCAAATCATTGATAAAACAAGTATTCACTGCCGACACCAGGTCATTGATCAACGACAACGTTTAGGAGATTTCGAAGGTGACACGGTGATTGGTAAACATCATAAAGGTGCTTTATTGACTCTCGTTGATCGAAAGAGCCTGTATGTACATATTGTTCATTTAGGGCCAACAAGAGCATCCTCTCAAACGATTACTTGTGCATTAGATCGTTTACAAATGAGCCATGCTTATAGTGTGACATTTGATAATGGCAAAGAATTTTCCGAACACAAAAGAATTACTGATGCTGGCATAGAGACGTATTTTGCTGATCCTTACAAGTCTATTCAGCGAGCTAGAAATGAAAATACGAATGGTTTAATCCGTCAATATCTGCCAAAATCATCATCGTTTGATGGCGTGTCAAACGAACAAATAGAGCAGATAGAATTTGCACTCAACCATCGTCCTAGAAAAACACTAGGTTGGTATACACCGAGTGAAGTTATGGCTGGTTTTTATACTGTTGCACTTGCCGCTTGAATCCGCCA
>NZ_JBPKBJ010000157.1:0-1110 GCF_051390655.1 Acinetobacter sp. P1(2025) | reverse complement strand
GTAGCAGTCCTCAACAGATTTACGGAATTAGGTCGACCACTTACCCAAGTTACGCCTTAAATTTGGCTCAATTAGGGGCGCTTTGCCTTTCAAATCTTTGTGCAACAAAGCCGATGCAGGCCTGCATAGTGAAGGGCAGTTTGTAAAAGCTCTTGATGAGTTTTCAAAACAAAATGGCTTAATGGGGAAAGCCACACATTGGATTAAAAATATTGGTTCTTTAAGTACAGAGGTGGCAGGGGTAAAAGCTGAAGTGACACTTCTACAAGGACAAGTGAATTCCAGTATTTTGTCTAGCATTACTAAACTGGCTCAGCAGGGGAAACCTATTTTACTGTTACTTGATGAGATTCAGGCTTTAGCTAGTTCAAAATATAAAACCACGATTGCCAGTTTACGTACCGCTTTAGATATGCATAAAGAAACAATAAAGGTAGTTTTTACTGGTTCAAGTCGAGAAGGCCTGAGACAAATGTTTTCTGTGAGTAGTGCTCCCTTTTTTCATTATGGACAGAATTTACCTTTTCCAAATCTAACAAAAGCATTTACAGATCATCTGGCAGATGTATTTAATCAGACAACAGGACGTAGTTTGAATAAAGAAATTTTATGGCACGCTTTTTTAGATATGAAGCAAAGTCCTCAACTAGCAAGATCATTAGTGGAGCGTTTAGCCTTAAACCCAATGCTGGCTATAGATTTTGCCAAGGAACAGCTTATAGCCGATACAATGGGGCATCGTGACTTTTCGGGATTATGGGGAGAGTTTAAGTTATTAGAACAGCTAATTTTAAAAGCCATAGCGGAATCACAAGTTGAACTTTATAGTAGTCAATTTAGACAACATCTGGCTGATTCCATTGGTGTAGATAACATTGCGGTATCAAGTATTCAATCGGCCCTACGTTCTTTATCAAAAAAACAAATTATTTTTAAACCAGAAAATGGTACTTATGAAATCGAGGATGCTCTTTTTAAAGAATGGATTATGGATGAAGCTAGGACTTACGCACTATCATTTATAGATTCTCTGTGGTAGCAGATGATTTTTATCGAGAATAAAGTCATCAATGAAGTCTTTGATGATTGGTCTAAATAAGTTCTTTTGCC
>NZ_JBPKBJ010000156.1:0-1154 GCF_051390655.1 Acinetobacter sp. P1(2025) | reverse complement strand
GGTGGATCAGGAAATTTGAACAACACTTATAAGTGATATTTTGCTCCCCAAATGATGTTATAAACATCAATATATGGAGTATTTTATGGCACGTAGACCAAGAAGAAATCATTCAAATGATTTTAAAGCTAAGGTAGCACTTGCTGCGATTAAAGCAGAAAAAACACTTGCTGAATTGAGTGCTGAATTTGATGTTCATCAAAACCAAATTATCGACTGGAAAAATCAACTGATTTCAGCTTCCTCGCAAGCTTTCGATCAATCAAAAGCTCCAACAGAACCACCCATCGATCTAAAAAAACTACATGCAAAAATCGGTGAGCAGGCATTAGAAATTGATTTTTTAGAAGGTGTGTTGAAGAAACTGGGCCGCTTCAACCACAAAAGTTAATCGATGACTCACTTCAGATTTCAGTATCTAAGCAAGCTCAGCTGCTGAAAGTCTCCCGTGGTTGTTATTACTATCGCCCAAAACCTGTGAGTGCATCAGATCTGAAGCTGATGCGGTGTATGGATGAGTTACATATGCAATACCCTTTTGCAGGTAGCCGTATGATGCGTGATTTGTTGAATCGTCAAGGACATCATATAGGACGACGTCATACACGTACTTTAATGAAGAAAATGGGCATTAATGCGTTATATTGCAAACCAAATTTAAGCCAGGCTAATCAAGCTCACCGCAAATATCCATATCTGCTCAAAGGATTGGCTATTCAGCGCAGTAATCAAGTGTGGTCTACGGATATAACGTATATCCCTATGGCAAAAGGCTTTGTTTATTTATGTGCTGTGATTGATTGGCATAGCCGCAAGGTACTAGCGCATAGAGTATCGATTAGTATGGAGGTTACATTTTGCATAGAAACATTAAATGAAGCTATTGAAAAATATGGTCGACCTGAAATATTTAATACAGACCAAGGCAGTCAGTTTACCAGTGATGCATTTATTGATGTATTGAAATCAAATGGCATTCAAATCAGTATGGATGGTAAAGGTCGATGGGTTGATAATGTGATGGTTGAACGATTATGGCGGAGCGTTAAATATGAAGAGGTGTATCTCAAAGCTTATAGCAGTGTCACAGATGCGAAAAAGCAATTGAGTGCATATTTTGAGTTTTATAATCTGAAACGACCTCATTCGAGTCT
>NZ_JBPKBJ010000155.1:0-1160 GCF_051390655.1 Acinetobacter sp. P1(2025) | reverse complement strand
TTGGCAGAAGAAATTATTTAGACCAATGATCAAAAACTTCATTGATGACTTTATTCTCGATAAAAATCATCTGCTACCACAGAGAATCTATAAATAATAGTGCGTAAGTCCTATGTTTTTAATATTTTTTTCTAAATAGGTAATTGTGCTTGAAAGTTGGTTGTGAATGTTTTTAGCAGTAGCTAATAAAATTTGTCCAGCTTCAGTGAAATCAATATTTTTACTTTCTCGATCGAGGATTGGGAAACCCAAAGCATTTTCAATATTTTGTAGTCTACGTGAGAAGGCGGACTGAGTTACATGCCTGATCTCTGCTGCTTGGGAGATTGATTTTTCCTGTTCTAATGCAAGTAAATCTTCAATCCATCGAATTTCCAAGGTCATAAATTATCCTTAATGCATGCTCATACACTATTATAATCTATTATGCAAAAAATGCATGTAGTAATATTTTTTTACATTAGAAAAAACACACACAGTCTTTTAACATAAAAATATAGTCGTACAGGATTTATTCAAATGAACATTAAGATTAATACGCGGAGTGAAAAAGATTTATTGGGTTTTAAAGAAATTCCTTCGAATTGTTATTATGGTGTACAAACTTTAAGAGCAATCGAGAATTTTAATTTAAGCCAAAGTAAATTAAGCCAGTTTCCAAACTTTATTAAAGCATTGGCAATGGTTAAGTCTGCGTGTGCTTATTCAAATCTTAAATTAAATAAAATTGATGAAAATAAGAACAAAGCAATTCAATATGCATGCCAGCAGATTTTAAATAACCAATATCATGACCAATTTATGGTGGATATGATCCAAGGTGGTGCTGGAACCTCAACCAATATGAATATAAATGAGGTTGTGGCAAATATTGGATTGGAATATCTAGGCCATAGCAAAGGAGAATATCAATACTTACATCCTAACAATGATGTGAATATGTCTCAGTCGACCAACGATGTATATCCTACTGCAATCAAAATAGGTTTAATTGCGGCAATTGAACAGTTAAATGTACCTTTTAATCATCTAATTGCGAGTTTTAGAGGCTTTGTTGCACAAAGCTATTCTTGAAGGCTTCTTCAGTAATATAATTTCCAGATGAAGAAGCCTACACCTAAAATCTATCGTACAACCAATTGGTCCTCGTATAACCAAGC
>NZ_JBPKBJ010000154.1:0-1207 GCF_051390655.1 Acinetobacter sp. P1(2025) | reverse complement strand
AATGAGTTACTTCAAACGGTTAAACATTTAGGCAGAACCCTATGGAAAAAATGGTCGGGTTATCACCGTCGTAGTTTGGTGGAAACCAAGATGCATTGCATCAAATTATTAGGTGATAGGCTGACGGCAAGACATTTTCAAAGTCAGGTCAATGAAATTCATGCGCGTGTGGCAGTTCTGAATAGATTTACGGAATTAGGTAGACCTCGCACCCAAGTTGTGTCTTAAATTTGAATGGATTGGGGAGAACTCAGCTTTTGAATGTTTATGCAACAAAGCCAGTTTTAGAGCAAAATCTGAAGAGTTTTCGGATATTTTGAAAATGGGTAGAACTCAGTTACAAGATGCTGTGCCGATGACATTAGGACAAGAATTTGGGGCTTTTGCTGCTACATTACAAAATGATTTAGATAAATTAAATCAGATCATGCCCGATGCTTTGAGTGTTGTAAATCTAGGTGGTACTGCGATAGGTACAGGGATCAATACTGAAGTGAAGTATCGTGAATATGCTATCGAAGCTTTGTCAGAAATTACGGGTCGTAAGATTAGCAGTTCACCTGATTTAATTGAAGCCACATCAGATATGGGTGATTTTGTTTTATTGTCGAGTTTCCTAAAACGTACAGCGACAAAGCTTTCAAAAATCGCCAATGATTTGCGTTTATTATCGAGTGGTCCACGTGCTGGTTTAAGTGAAATTTATCTTGAGCCACGTCAGCCTGGAAGTTCAATCATGCCAGGTAAAGTGAATCCTGTAATTCCAGAGGCAATGAATTTAATTTGTTTCCAAGTGATTGCAAATGATTTGGCTGTCACTTTAGCTGCTGAGGCAGGGCAGTTGCAGCTTAATGCGATGGAACCATTGATTGCATTCAAACTATTTGAATCAATTGATTTGCTAGGAAAAGCAATGCAAATGTTCCAACTTAAATGTATTGATACGATTCGTGCTAATGCGGAACTTTGTCAGTCACAAGTTGAAAATTCGATTGGTATTATTACAGCATTAAATCCATTTTTAGGTTATGAAACCACGACACGTATTGCTAAACAAGCAAATGAATCTGGCCAAAGTGTGCTGAGTTTAATTAAATAGGACTTACGCACTATTATTTATAGACTCTCTGTGGTAGCAGATGATTTTTATCGAGAATAAAGTCATCAATGAAGTTTTTGATCATTGGTCTAAATAATTTCTTCTGCC
>NZ_JBPKBJ010000153.1:0-1266 GCF_051390655.1 Acinetobacter sp. P1(2025) | reverse complement strand
CTTTACTTTTTCATATTTCATGTACTCATGATAGTAGAACATGACTTTTTAATGTGGATAAAAAACAAACAAAACGTTGATCGTTTTTTGATTTTTGCAAGAAGTCTAATATATAAAAATTAAAAAAAGAAATATATGCAATAATTTGATTATTATAAATATTTCCATATTTTCAACTCCTTATTTTTATCATATATTTACAGTTGTTAATTAAAAAAACAGTTAAATAAATAAAGCCATTTTTCCCTATGATAATTGACCAATACCATGTAAAATTCCTGCCAAAATTGCATAACAGGATGCAAAAACAATGCTCTGTGTGGCAATGAGCAAACTTGAGGCTATGTATGTCAAAAAAAGAAGATATTATTAACACTGCTTTAAAACTCTTTAATTCGCATAGCTATAATTCGATTGGGGTTGATCGTATTATTAGTGAATCTGGCGTAGCCAAAATGACATTCTATAAATACTTCCCATCAAAGGAAAAATTAATCGAAGAATGTCTACAGCAACGTAATATCAATTTGCAAACATCATTAAATGCCTCACTATCCGCTTGTGATGCAAATGATTACATGAGTCAACTCAAAACTATTTTTAAATGGTATGAAGCTTGGTTCAACAGTGAAGATTTTAATGGCTGTATGTTTCAGAAAGCTTTGGGAGAAGTGATTAAGATTTACCCATCAACATTAGAACCAGCAACAAAATACAAAATTTGGTTAACCACACTTGTTCAAGGTTTGCTGACCAATATTGGTATCCGAAACCCATCTCATCTTGCGACATTAATCGTAAGTATCTTGGATGGGATGACCATTCAAGCACATATTAATAGACATTCTGTTGATATGGATGAATATTGGATGCGAGTTGAGCATTTAATTGCTTTCGAAAAAGCGTTGCCTTAAGTCAGCGCTTTTTATACAAAATGAGTAAAAGAGAAGAAAAAAGTAAAGCGTGATTTATAGTTATTAGAATATCTCACGCTTGCGTCTGAGTCGGAAAGAATAATAAATATTATTACCCTCTGGCGGTCGTACAAATTGCACATCCCGATCCTTTTTATGCAGACAGATCATTCTGTCTTGTTTAAAAGTATACACCTATAAGTTACTTTCGCAATCTTTTTTTTAAATTTTTTATATTCTTTATAGGACTTACGCATTGACAGATTCAAAAAAGTATTAAAATGCTTTATAAAGTATCTGTGATTAGACGAATTAAACATGCTTCTACAGCAACCTGTACTCTACCCATTTA
>NZ_JBPKBJ010000152.1:0-1275 GCF_051390655.1 Acinetobacter sp. P1(2025) | reverse complement strand
CTGATATGTGCTGAATTAGCAGGAGACTTTCACTTGGGATATGCTAGGCAGCTAACCGATAAAAGTTCTCTGCTATTTGATTTGGCGTTTTAAAATCCAAACTCTTTTGAATTCTTCGCTGATTATAAAATAACACAATGTATTTTGTAATATCTGCTTTAGCTTCATCTCTGGTTTTATAGTTGCAATGATGCACTAATTCATTCTTGAGTATGCCCCAGAAACTTTCAATCGGTGCATTATCGTAACAGTCCCCACGTTTGCTCATTGAACCTTGAAAATCACATTTTTCCAGTATCTTTCGATATTCATGGCTGCAATATTGGCTGCCTCTGTCCGAATGAACAATTAAGCCTTTCGTTGGTTTTTGATTACGAATCGCCATAGTCAGTGCATTGCAAACAAGTTGTGCGGTCATACGCTCATTTAAGCTATAGCCAACCACTTGTTTCGTGTACAGGTCTTTTACTGCTGCCAAGTATAACCAACCTTCAGCAGTCCAAATGTATGTAATATCGCTTGACCATGCAAGATTGGGCTTAGTCATTGAAAACTGTTGCTCTAGTAAATTTGCGTAGATCGCTCGATTATGATCACTCTTCGTAGTTCTTTTGAAACGCTTATGACGCTTACAATACAGCTGGTTGAGCTTTTTTATTTGACGTACAGCATACGTACTGATTTTGATACCTTGCGCTTGTAAATGCTTAGTTAATCGAATATAGCCATAGCTTTGTTTAGTTTCCTCATGAGCTATTTTGACCAAAATTGTCTGTTGATTTCGCTGAACCAATCTTTTATTCATGCCTCGTTTTAGCCAATCATAAAATCGTGACACTGAAACGTGAAGTAATCTAGCCATAAAGCTAATCGGGAATAAATGTCTTTGCTGTTTCATATAGGCGTACCTTACTGACTTTCTTTCGCAAAGTACGCTGCTGCCTTTTTTAGAAATTCACGTTCCATTTCAGCTGTTTTGAGCTGTTGTTTGAGCTTTTTATTTTCTTCGAGTAAGGCATTTAGATCAGGTGAATATTGTTTAGTGCCTGCTAAGGTGCCAGTCTTTGCTTTATTATTCCAATTTGAAAGAGTTTGCATTGAAATGCCAAGTTGTCTGGCTGTTTCCGATACATTGCCTTGATTGGCTTCAATCAATTTTATTGCTTCAACTTTAAATTCTGCGGTGTAAGTCTTCTGTTTCTTGCTCATGGTAAACTCCTGATGAGTGTCTATAGTTTACCAAGTTAAAACCTCCTGTTTTCTCAGCACACATCA
>NZ_JBPKBJ010000151.1:0-1288 GCF_051390655.1 Acinetobacter sp. P1(2025) | reverse complement strand
TGATGTGGATCTATGATTTTAGACCACGTCTATAAGTGATAATCTACTCCCCAATAAGCATGGGAAATGCTTGTTTCTGGAGTCAACCATGACACGAAGAAAACGTCGTAATCACTCAGCAGATTTCAAAGCTAAAGTTGCTCTCGCAGCAATTAAAGGCGACCACACACTCGCTGAGCTTTCTACTCAATTCGATTTACATCAAAATCAAATCATTGATTGGAAAAATCAACTGCTTGAGCAATCGATCAATATTTTTTCACGACCAACAGCACAACAAGAACCAGAGATTGATCTTAAAGCTTTACATGCCAAGATAGGACATCAGGCATTGCAAATTGATTTTTTAGAAGGTGCACTCAGAAAAACAGGGCAACTGAGCGGCAAAAAATGATCGATAAGACCCATCAACTTTCGGTACGACAACAATCGCAATTGATTCAAATCAATCGCAGCACGTTGTATTACAAGCCCAAAGAGATTTCATCAACTGATTTGAGTTTAATGCGTCTGATTGATGAAATTCACATCGACTACCCATTTATGGGCAGTCGAATGATACGAGACATGCTACAGCGTCAAGGACATCAAATAGGTCGGCGTAAAGTCCGACGTTTAATGCGCTTAATGAGAATACATGCCTTGTATCCAAAGCCCAATACCAGTAAGCCTAATCTTGCACACCGTATTTTTCCATATCTTTTGAAAAACATGGTTATAGATCACTCTAATCAAGTCTGGTGTACAGATATCACGTACATTCCTATGGCTAAAGGCTTTGTCTATCTGTGTGCGATTATAGATTGGCATAGTCGTAAAGTACTGGCTCATAGTGTATCGATCAGTATGGAAACAGACTTTTGCATAGATGCGTTGCAAGAAGCAATTGTGAAATATGGTTGTCCTGAGGTGTTCAATACAGACCAAGGCAGTCAATTCACAAGCGAGGCATTTTTGAATGAGTTAAAATTGCGAAATATCCGTATCAGTATGGACGGAAAAGGACGGTGGATGGATAATGTGATGATTGAGCGTTTATGGCGCAGTGTGAAGCATGAGGAAGTCTATTTGAAGGCTTACGATACGGTTAAACAAGCAAAACAATCAATTGCTGAATATTTGGATTTTTATAACACGATACGTCCTCATTCAAGCTTGAATAAGGCAACACCAAATGAATTTTATGATCGACATTTCTCAAAAGTAATGGCAGCATAATTTAAATATTTAGAGCGGATTTATCACTTATAAAACTAGATTGAGTGGTCTAATTAACGGAACCACATCA
>NZ_JBPKBJ010000150.1:0-1310 GCF_051390655.1 Acinetobacter sp. P1(2025) | reverse complement strand
TGAACCGTACCGGGTTTGTCGGAGAGTCAATATTCTGAGAGACTATCCCGATGACAAAATTAAAATATACCCCTGAAATCAGAGAAAGAGCGGTTCAATTATTGATTGAATCTGAAAAAGATTATCCATCGAATTGGGCAGCAGTTTCCGCAATTGCTCCTAAAATTGGCTGTACTCCTGAAACACTACGTGTTTGGTATCAAAAATATTTAGATAAACAAAATCCAGTTAAAGTACAGCAGCTTTCAGACCAAGAACGTATCAAACAACTCGAACGCGAAAATAAAGAACTGCAACGCGCCAATGAGATTCTACGTAAAGCAGCCGCTTTTTTCGCCCAGGCGGAGCTCGACCGCCCACACAAATAATGGTGGATTTTATCCATAATAATAAAGAGCTGTACGGAGTCGAGGCGATTTGTAGAATTTTACCGATCGCACCTTCAACCTATTACCGGACTTTAGATCTCACAGTAAATCCAGAACATCGAGCGAAACGAGATTTACATGACTTGCATCATGCTGAGGAGATTAAGCGAATTTGGAAAGAAAGTTCAGGTCGATACGGTGTGCGTAAGGTCTGGCAACAACTGAAACGTGAAGGCTATGTGATTGCACGTTGTACAGTTGCTCGATTGATGCAGAAGCTAGGTATACAAGGTATTTGGCGTGGTAAGAATAAACAAACTACCCGTAGCCGAGATGACCAAAAACGGGCAGATGATTTAGTGAAACGTAATTTTAATGCTGATCATCCAAACCAACTATGGGTGGGTGACTTTACCTATATTCAAACTCATTCAGGCTGGGTATATACCGCATTTGTTATTGACGTGTTCTCACGAGCAATTGTTGGATGGAAAGTATCTACACGGATGAATACAGATATGGTGCTCGATGCATTGGAGCAAGCATTGCACGATCGAGGTATGCCTAAGAATGTGATTCATCATTCAGATAGAGGTGTTCAATATCTTTCTATTCGCTATACCAATCGTTTAGAAGCAGCAAATTTACGAGCATCAGTCGGTACGACAGGTGATTCATACGATAATGCTTTGGCTGAAACGGTGAATGGCTTATACAAAACAGAGGTGATTGAATATTTAAAAGCAGATTGGCAAGGTTTAGCAGATGTACAACTTGCGACACTAAACTGGGTAGATTGGTTCAATAAAAAGCGTGTACACAGTGCACTGGGTTATGTGTCGCCTTTTGAGTTTGAAGCAATGTACTATGATAAGATTAACCCGTTAGGTCAGGTGGCCTAACTTAAATAAAAAAGTCTCCGACAAACCCGGTACGGTTCAA
>NZ_JBPKBJ010000149.1:0-1481 GCF_051390655.1 Acinetobacter sp. P1(2025) | reverse complement strand
CAAGATACGATAAGCTAAAACGTAACTATCAAAGCGCTGTTGCTTTAGCTTGTATATTTATATGGTTGCCTCTTTAGCTCAATTTATCGGCTGTAAATGTCAACACACCCTAATCAAATTGTTCCATTTTCTAATGCTGTCACTAGCTTTGACCGTTTAGGACAACTATAAATGGAGATAAGAAATATTTTAGTTGTTTGTATTGGAAATATTTGTCGTAGTCCTATGGCAGAATATCTACTAAAACAGGATTATCCTCATCTATCAATAGAATCAGCTGGTATTTCTGGACTTTCAGGTCACCCTGCCGATGACAAAGCACAATTATGTATGCAACATTTAAGTATTGATATGAGTGGGCATATCGCTAAGAAATTAAATGCTGAACATTTAAAAAAAGCAGATCTAATTCTGGTGATGAGCAAAAATCAGCAAGCTCATATTGAACAAACTTGGCCTTTTGCTAAAGGAAAAGTTTTCCGCTTAGGCCATTGGCAAAATAAAAATGTGCCAGACCCATATCAGCATGATCAGGCCTTTTTCGATGAGACATGTCAGCTTATTCAACAGTGTGTCACTGATTGGAAAAATTATATTTAACTTTTAGATTAAGATTATGAGCCAAAATACCAATACTGAAGACACAATTGACTTGAAAGAGCTTTTTTTCTCTTTTATTGCTCAATGGAAATTAATTGCTTTATTTATCATTCTTAGTCTTGTGTGTGCACTTTTGTACCTTCGTGCAACACCTGATACCTATTCAGTTGATGCTTTAGTCCAAGTGGAAGACAGTAAAGGGGCTTCAGCTGCTTTATTGGGTAGCTTGTCACAAACAATTGATCAAAAATCACCCGCTCAGTCTGAAATTGAAATTTTAAAATCCCGTTTAGTTTTAGGATCAGTGATTCAAGCACTTCATCTTGATTTAAATATTTCAAGTACAGAAGATACTTTACGTAATCGTTTATTGAAAAAACCACATTACATAACCGAATATAATCCTAAATCCGTTATCTTTAAAGATAATACCAAGCAGTTTGAAGTCCGAGACTTTCTAATACCCAATCAATTTATTGATAAAGGACTTACACTTACTTTCAAAAATCGGAACTTTTTTTTAGTAGATCCCCAAAATGATCAAATTATATTTACTGGCATCATTAATCAATCCAATTCCATTCAGAATAAATATGGCTCATGGAAAATAAGTGTTTTTACAAAAGATAATTTAACCAGTGCATACCGAATTCATAAGAAATCTTTACCCGCTGCTGTCAATGCTATTAGTTCAAATTATACAGTTGCGGAAAGAGGAAAAATGACTGGAATTCTTGGTTTAAGTTATCAAGGCCAAGATAAACAACATATTATAGGACTTACGCACTATTATTTATAGACTCTCTGTGGTAGCAGATGATTTTTATCGAGAATAAAGTCATCAATGAAGTTTTTGATCATTGGTCTAAATAATTTCTTCT
>NZ_JBPKBJ010000148.1:0-2076 GCF_051390655.1 Acinetobacter sp. P1(2025) | reverse complement strand
ATATAAATGGGTAATGTACAAGTTGCTGTAGAAGCATGTTTAGTTCGTCTGATCACAGATACTTTATAAACTATTTTAATACTTTTTTGAATCCGTCAATGCGTAAGTCCTAATATACTCAATACAACCACCAAGCAGTTAAAAATTATTTCATAAAAAATAAAACTTTAACCAAATAGTAAATAAATTATAAAAACACTTCTTATAGCGCTATATAATGCTCGATCTCAGTAGTCAAAACCCTTCAAATTACATACCATCACGATTACCCTATTAAAAATAGTTCATCTTTATGCCGACTTCAAAAGAGAGACTCGAAAGCATTCAACGCTTATTTGACAGATTTGGTCACTATGCCGTTGAAGCATTCCATTATTTAGCTTTGTTTATTATTGGCTGTATGATCGCGTGGTCAGCAGTTCATACCGTAATTGATATTTTAACCGTCAAAAAATATGCGACGATTGATGATATTTTATTATTATTTATCTACTTAGAGCTTGGCGCTATGGTTGGAATTTACTTCAAAACCAACCATATGCCTGTACGATTTCTGATTTATGTTGCAATCACAGCACTTACACGCTTGCTTATCGCAGATATTCAACATAATCACAAAGCGTCTATGGATCAGGTCATCATCACAGGATCCATTTTGATCTTAGCTTTGGCTATTCTGATTGTCCGTTTTGCTTCATGGAACTACCCCTCTGTGATCCGAGGCAAAGAGCAGGAACAGCAAATTCCAGCAAATAAAACACCTCGACCTCAAGACGATGAGCTTGCATAAAAAAGCAGCCTTACGGCTGCTTTTAAATTCATTAAGTTATGCGATTCGATAAACACGATATTTTGAATCAACCAACACGTATTTTCCTTGTACTTGCATCCAGTTATAACCACGTGGTGGCTGATATAAACGATGGTAGCGATAGTTTGAAACCACATAACGTTTACTACGGAATTCCGATGGTAAACGCTCGCCACGTTTAAAGTTTACTCGTTGTCCATAATGGTTTCCACGATCTGCATTTGACCATCGCGGTGGATCTCTATGATCATCTCGGTGGTCATTTCGATCGTAACGCTGCTCATAACGATCTTTATAGTCGTGATGATTGTTCCAACGATCTGAATCTGCTATTGCTGAAGCAGATGCACCAAACATTAAACTTGATACCAACAACATAACTGTCTTTTTCATTGTTTGATCCTCTGTTTTGATCTGAACTCAGATTAAGCAAAACTCTAGGAGAAACCATGAATAAAACGAATGAGATTGCAAAACTTTGTAATCAATACTGAGAAACTATGGAGATATCTCAACCTAAGGTATTAAAGCTCATCGAATAATTTCGATTCTAAAATTCTCATCAGTCACTAAAAAATATCTTCCATCGATCATCACCCAATGGCGTCCACGTGGTGGTTTGCGTAAAGAATAATAATCCCAATCTCGGATCACATAACGCTCACTCCGAAACTCACTTGGTAACTCATTTCCGACTACAAATGCCTCTCGGTGATATGTATGTTCAGAGTGAGTCTCAGGATAGTATTCAATACTGACACTTGGGCGATATTGGTAAGAGTAGTGATTATTTTGGTAGGGTTGATAATAATACCCCTTCGGTGGTGCTGTAGGTGTATAACGCTGATTTGAGAACGCAAAAGGATCTTGAGCTGGAGGTTGATAAGTTTGTTGAGATTCATGATATGGACGACGTTCAACTCCTCGATAGCCGCTCCAGTTATTTGCGTAGCTTAAGGCTGGCAAAGCACTGATCGCCAAAGTTAAACTCAAAATTTGAAGTTTATTTTTCCTCATTTCTAGTGCCTCAAAATGATTTCTACAATTAGTTTAGTACAGAAAAGCACCAGCACTGTAGTAATAATATTTTTTTCGACAACCAGTAAAATTTACAAGATGGGCTGATGTTGAATGAAGCATAACTTAAGTATGTTAATAGGACTTACGCATTGACGGATTCAAAAAAGTATTAAAATAGTTTATAAAGTATCTGTGATCAGACGAACTAAACATGCTTCTACAGCAACTTGTACATTACCCATTTA
>NZ_JBPKBJ010000147.1:0-2523 GCF_051390655.1 Acinetobacter sp. P1(2025) | reverse complement strand
ACTATCATGCGAGATGTTATAAGTCTCGGCAAGTTGTGTGCAGCTAATAGAGTTCGGTTCTGTCATGAGAAAGCCCATATAAATGGGTAGAGTACAGGTTGCTGTAGAAGCATTTTTAATTCGTCTGATCACAGATACTTTATAAAGTATTTTAATACTTTTTTGAATCCGTCAATGCGTAAGTCCTATTAATGATGATAAAGATGATGTGTATGCTGCGATTAGTGAAATTTATTTAGCTAAAGCAATGGAAATCAATACAGATAAATGCTCTCATTTGCCTGATAAAGCCATCTGTATTGATCAAAAAATTCAATATCTCGATAAAAGCTTGCGCTATAGCTATGTCTATCTCTTTAAGTCCAAAAGTAGCGCTCAAGATCGAATATTTGATTACCGATTGAATCAAGTACGTATTATTTATAACGTGTCCATCTCGCAAATGTTGACGAATCTGTACCTGAAAAATGCAAGTTTAAATAATTTTTCTTTGAACCCATATCGTTATCATATCAATAAGCAAAATTATTCAGCCTTAAATACACTAAAACTGAAATCTTTCAAATCTAGCTATAATATGAACTTTTCACGGTTCAATATTATCAATCGTCAGGATGGGCTTGGTGCAGAGTTTGTGGCTGAGCGAGATGAAGAAAAAATTGAACCGAAATTTATCTTAAATCCTCGTGAGTACTATAAGAACAAATCTAATCCAAATATTCATGAACCCAAATTCTTCCCTATCACTGCGATTGCATTTCCCAAAGAAAATAGCAGTATTGCTGAAATATTAGATCAATCAGATTTTGAAATTCAGTTATTTGATCCATTTAAAACAAAACGTATAGCTATAGAAGGGCACTCTTACTATCTAACGGGCAATTATTCAGCACCATATGGGGCATGGCTATCTAAATATAACTTGGGTGCGTTGGGGTATTGGAGCTTAATTGATAAAGAACGTAACTTGATCATGCCACATTTGTATATGTTGGAGCCTTATAATCCAAACAAACGTGTCATAGTTTTGATTCATGGTCTCGCCAGTAGTCCAGAAGCATGGGTTTCACTTACCAATGATATTATTGGAGCGGATGATTTAAGAGATAACTATCAAGTTTGGAATGTTTTTTATTCGACTAACATGCCAATTGTTGAAAGCCGTTACCAGATTTATTCATTGTTGCAACAAGCATTTTTAAACATGGATGATTCCAGCCGTGCAGCGAAAGATGCTGTATTGATTGGTCACAGCATGGGGGGAGTGATTAGTCGACTTTTAGTTAGTGAAGCTGACATTTCATCTATTGCTTATCAAAAAATGAATGGAGCACAACAGGCTCAATATCAACGCGAACCATCAATAAAAGAACGATTTGAATTTAAGCCTATATCCCAGTTTTCACGTGCAATATTTATTGCAGCACCGCATCAGGGGACTCAATATGCGGATCGTTGGTTCACCAAGTTCGCACGTAAAATCATCAGATTGCCGAATGATTTTTATTCGGCTGTAGAGCAACGTCAAGTTCAAATTAAAACCGCTCAAAAAGGCATGATTGAGAATGGCGCAAGTGACTTAAGTTTAGGCTCAAATTTCATGACATTAACGAAACAAATTCAGCCTAAGTCTACTGTGATTTATCATTCAATTATTGGTAATGCTACAAACTCTAATTCAATTGAACAATCGACAGATGGTATTGTGCCTTATCGTAGTTCGCACTTGAATGGAGCGAGTTCAGAAATGGTGATTCATGGAGGTCACTCAATACAAGAAACGCCTGAGGCAGTTTTAGAGATTCGCCGTATACTACGTTTACATATTAAAGATATCAAATAGGTATATATTTATATCTAAATAATATCGAAAATATTTAAATAATTTTCTCGACTTTTAATAATAGTCTTTATAAAAGACTTTTTTGATTGGAATAATGGCTTGATTAATTTCTTTTGGGATACTTTTTAACATGAGTCTTTTTTCATTGATCGATAGAAGGTGATTTTGATAGTAAGTTTTTTTAGGAATTAAAATCAAAGGTTTTGTAAATTTTAAAGACTTCTGAGCTGTTAAATCAATTATGGTATCTTCATTTTCTAACCAAAAATGCGCTTTGGCGTTAAGATTTCTTCCTTGCATGAGTTTAAAGTTTGAGAAGCCTTGATCTTTGAAAACACTTAAGAGAAAAGCATGAACGATAAGTCCGTAATTGATGTCATCAATTTGATTCTGATTAGAAAAGATAAAGTTTTCATTGATGTAACTTGTTGCACATAAAAGAATGGTGTGTAACTCAAGTAACTTGTAGCCTCTGACTTCCATGTAATACCCACATAAATAAAATGCTTTAAAAGTAATAAATGATTACTTTAATTATCGTGTGAATTTTATATTGGAAACTTATCTTTAAGTTGACAAAAATAACTAATGATGCGAAAAGGTTTTTTTAGTTAACAGATGTTCACACATGCCTAGAATTGTTTCTGTACCACTTAGTTTAGAACAGCGAGAACGACTCA
>NZ_JBPKBJ010000146.1:0-2533 GCF_051390655.1 Acinetobacter sp. P1(2025) | reverse complement strand
GTAAGCGTCCGCTGAACCCCATGCCTATTTTTTAATTTGAGTTGGATTTCCAGCGATGTGGCAGTAATTCTTCTATTTGGGTCGCTTTATGCGTCGGCAGCCTTTTCAGCACATCACTGAGATAGGCATACGGATCCAACCCATTCAGCTTTGCTGACTGGATTAAAGTCATGATATTTGCCGCTCGCTGTCCACTGCGCAGCGAACCTGCAAACAACCAGTTCTTACGGCCCAATGCCCAGGGGCGCATTGAGTTCTCTGCCCAGTTATTGTCAATGGGTAGATTGCCATCATCCAGATAGCGGCTTAAGGCTGGCCAACGCTTCAGACTGTAATTGATGGCCTTGGCGGTTGGAGAACTCGATGGCACCGTCAGATAATGTTGGTTGAGCCATTCATACAGTTGTTGCATCACCGGTTGGCTGTGCTGTTGTCGGTATTCGCGGCGGTGTTCTGCTGTACTATCGGTCTTTTTCCTGAGTTCGGCTTCTATCGCATACAGTTTCTGAATCATCAGTAATGCCTGTTCAGCGATCTGACTTTTCCCAGTCACATGTAGCTCATGGAATTTACGACGTGCATGCGCCATGCAGCCCACCTCAATGACATCGCCTGATTTAAAGCGTGCTTTATAACCACTGTAATCATCACAGACCAGATAACCCTGCCAGCCATTCAAGAACTCTGCAGCATGCTGACCTGAACGGCTATCCTGAAAGTCATAGATCACCGCTTGAACTGGATTGTACTGTGTAGTGGCATAGGCCCAGACATAACCTTTCTTCGGTTTTTTCTCATCATCACCCATCCGCATAATGGTGACTGGTGTTTCATCTGCATGGATCACCCGCTGTTGCAGCACCACCTGTTTTAAGGCATTGGCCAGAGGTTCCAGTTCCACACCGCAGCGACCTATCCAGTCAGATAAAGTAGATCTGGACAGATCAATGCCCGCCCGCTGATAGATCAGGCGCTGACGGTACAGCGGCAAATGATCGGCATACTTCGATACCAGCACATGGCTGAGCAGTTCAGGTGAAGCAATGCCTTTATCAATCACATAGGCGGGCATCGCTTGCTGAGTCAGGGTGTCACACTGATCACAGACCCATTTGCCACGCACATGCTGTTCCTTATAGAACTGTGCCGGTCTGAAATGCAGTTTTTCACTGATATCTTCGCCGATACGACGTAACTGGCAGCCACAACTGCATTGGGTTGATGCTGGTTCATGCTCAATACGAATGGTGTGTAGATGATCGGGCAGCAGTCGACGTTTAGGTTTATTGGTTTTGGCTTTCTGTGTCGCTGCATCGGTTTTATCTGCATTCAGCCGTTCCAGTTCCAGATCAACAGCAGCAATATCTTCTTCAACCGCTTCATCCCAGAGATGGATTTGTTTTGCAGTGAGATGTTCGTTTTTACTGCCGAATTTGTGCTGTTTAAATAGTGCGAGTTCATGCTCGTATTTTTGATTGAGAATAGAAAGATGTTGAACTTTAGAATCTAATTGCTGATTGGTGACTTCAAGATGTTGAACTCTGGCATCTAATTGCTGGTTTGATTGTGCTAGAGACTGATGCTGCAGCGCCAACTGTCTGGTAAATTCCAGCAGTTGTTCATGGGTCAGTTGGCTTAAGTCAGGCAGCGTATTCATGACCGCAGTATGCCTGAGGTCATGAGAAGAATGAAATAGAACGTTTGGAGAATAGCGGAATGGAACAGCCTGGTTTAAAGCATCGTCACCACCTGCTGTCGTCCAATGCGCTGCCAGGGCAAACCCTGGATCAGTGCCTGTAACTGTTCCGGGCTGAGGGCCACGGTTTCACCTTGGTGAAGCTTAGCCCAGTGAAATTTGCCCTGTTCCAGCCGCCGGGCACACAGCCAGATGCCCAGTCCATCATGCACCAGTACTTTCATACGATGACCACGTTTATTACAGAACAGGTAAGCACAGTGCGGCTTGATCGAGCCAAAGGTTCTCACCACCTGAGCAATGACAGTATCCATCCCTGCTCGCATATCCAGAGGTTGGGTAGAAAGCCAGATTTCATCAATGCGGATCATGTTGCAAGTGCCTTGAGTAATTCTGCTAAAGCAGATATTTCTGATACTTGCCATTTCAAGCCAATTTCTGCTTTTGAGTGGGGTAAAGTAATTTGAACCGTTAACATGTCAGTAGGAGTAGGATCTAATGGTGCAGAGCAAGATAAGGCAATAAATGCAGGTTTATTCGGTAGTGGTGAGCGATCATTCCCTGGCTTACCATCAATTAAGCGAATCCATTTGGATACAAGATTTGTATTCAATCCATGTTGCAAAGCGACCGAAGCAATTGAAACGTCCGGTGCTTTACAAGCCTGAACGATCTGCTGTTTAAATTCAGCACTGTATGTTCTTCGTTTTTTCGCAAGAGATGCGATGGATGTCTGGTGATTTGTAGTCATAAATTTTAGTCCCCACTTGTTTTTAAGTGGGGACTAAATTAAGGCTTATAGGATGAATTCATAAGGTGTGTTCAGCGGACGCTTAC
>NZ_JBPKBJ010000145.1:0-2580 GCF_051390655.1 Acinetobacter sp. P1(2025) | reverse complement strand
TACGTTTGATTGGTTTTGGAAAAAAAGAAGAATTTAAGAAAGTGCTCGCAATTTTAAGAAAGAAAAAGCCTGATAGGACAAGGGCCCTATGAAATTTGTCGTGTACAGAGATTATTTTTATAAACTTGCTTTGGAAACGATTATGAGTAAAGCCTTACCCATTGCTGTAGCTGTTGTTTTAGGCGGCGCTGCTCTTGTTCCTGTACTTTATGCTTCAAAAAACCCTGCCTCAACACCAACTGCGAATCCAAATGCAAGTGCCATTGAAAAATTGAGCTATGCACTTGGCTATGAAGTTTCTCAGCAATTTCCTCGTGAGTTGAATATGAAAGGCCTCATGGCAGGTGTACAAGATGGTCATGAGCGCAAAGAATCAGCCTATACAGCTGAAGAACTTTCTGCAGCGGCTGAGCAATTTCAACAAGAAATGATGGAAGCACAAAAGAAAGCTGCTTCAACGCCTGATGCTTTCCTTGAAAAGAATAAAACTGAAGCAGGTGTACAAACCACCGCTTCAGGCTTACAGTATAAAATTACCCAACAAGGTACAGGTAAACAGCCAACGGCCACTTCTGTTGTAAAAGTTCATTACACAGGTAAACTGCCTGATGGCGAAGTTTTTGACAGTTCTGTAGAACGTGGCGAACCGATCGAATTCCCACTTAATGGTGTGATTCCAGGTTGGACTGAAGGCTTACAGCTTATGAAAGAAGGTGGTAAAGCGACATTGTATATTCCTGGTCATCTCGGCTATGGTCCACAAGGTAGACCTGGCATGATTCCACCAAATAGCACGCTCATCTTTGATGTTGAACTGATTGAAGTGAAATAAAGATTCAATCTTAAGGGGAGCGAGTGCTCTCCTTTTTTATGGAAGATAAAATGAAAGCTCTTTTTGTATTTGGCTGTATAGGCCTACTCTCAACTGCTACCTTTGCAAATATTACCAATAAAAGTACCCAACAACAGCAAGTTGGCTATAGTTTTGGTTATTTAATGGGAAAAAGCAGCGCTGACACGTTAAAAAATATCGATTTAAATGCATTTATTAGTGGTATTCAAGCGGCAGCAAAAGGGCAACCTTCAGCATTAACCGACGAAGAAATGGCAAAAGTATTAACAGAATACAAACGCCAAAGTGATGCCAAAGAACTGAAAGCTTTACAAATGAAAGCAGCCGACAACCTCAAAAAAGGCACAGCATTCCTAGCAGAAAATGCCAAAAAGCCTGAAGTCAAAACCACGAAATCAGGATTGCAATATCAAGTATTGAAACAAGGCACTGGAGCAAAACCAAAAGCAACGTCTACAGTCAAAGTTCACTATGAAGGTCGACTACTTGACGGCACTGTATTTGATAGTTCGATTGCTCGCCAACAACCTGTGAGTTTCCCTTTATCTCAGGTCATTCAAGGTTGGACCGAAGGCTTGCAACTCATGAATAAAGGCAGCCAATTCCGTTTATTTATACCATCATCATTGGCTTATGGTGAAATTGGTTCAGGTGATGCTATTGAACCAAATAGCACTTTAATTTTTGATATCGAATTGCTCGACATCAATTCTAAATAACATAATCACACCTTGATGACGAAAACTTATTTTGTCATCAAGCGTTCACTTTTTTTGAGCATTCTGAATGCTCAATAACCGCTTTTAACGATATGATTTAAATATCGTTTTACATTCATTTGTCGCCAGCACAAGGATTTACGTCATGTCTTTTCAAATTACTACTCGTGAAATTCAATACCATGCAGCAGATGGAACCGTATTCATTGGCTACCTTGCTCTCCCTCAAACTACAGAGCAAGTGCCAGGTGTATTAGTTTCACCTGAGTGGTGGGGCCGTAATGAATATACTGAACAACGTGCTCGTGAATTGGCTACACAAGGTTATGCAGCGCTTGCCATTGATATGTATGGTGACAAAAAATCAACGACTGATGCAAAACAAGCCTCTGAATGGATGATGGAAACCTTCAAAGCACCGAATATCATTGTCGATCGTGCCAATGCGGCATTAAATACTTTGGCACAACTTCCAGAAGTACAATCAAAACGTCTAGCCGCAATTGGCTTTTGCTACGGTGGTAAAGTGGTTCTGGATCTCGCTCGCTCAGGTGCACCACTTCGCGCTGTGATCACTTTCCATGCAAATTTATCAGCACAACAAAGCATTTCAATTGGTCAAATTCAAGCAGAAATTTTGGTTTTACATGGTGAACTTGATACGATGGTCAGCTTAGACGATGTCGCTACATTTAAATCTGAAATGTCTAAAGCTCAAGTTGAACACGAAGTAATTATCTTTGAAAATGCCAAGCACGGTTTTAGCAATCTATTAGCGGATGAGCGCGCCAAAGCTAATGGTGTAGACTTAGGTTATCAGAAGGAAGCAGAACAACAAGGTTTAGCTGCAATGTATCAACTGTTGCAAAAACAGCTACATGTTTAATAATTGAATGAAATTAGGACTTACGCACTATTATTTATAGACTCTCTGTGGTAGCAGATGATTTTTATCGAGAATAAAGTCATCAATGAAGTTTTTGATCATTGGTCTAAATAATTTCTTCT
>NZ_JBPKBJ010000144.1:0-2609 GCF_051390655.1 Acinetobacter sp. P1(2025) | reverse complement strand
GTAGCAGTCCTCAACAGATTTACGGAATTAGGTCGACCACTTACCCAAGTTACGCCTTAAATTTGGCTCAATTAGGGGCGCTTTGCATTTCAAATCTTTGTGCAACAAAGCCACTAAGTATTATTGTTTATTACTTAGTATTTAACTTTATTACTCAAAAACAACTTGGATGAGTTTTTTGAGATTCGCATCGCGGGTTTAATGAAACAACTTGATTTAAATGCAATAACTCGAACACCCGATGCCATCCCGACAGAAATTGTTTTAGCAGAATTATCCCACAGAATTCATGAATTGGTTGCCCAGCAATATCAAATCTTAAATGAAGTTTTATTGCCAAAACTTCAGCAGTCAAATATTCGATTTATTCAGTTCCAAGACATTCAAGAAAAGCATTTACCTTGGATTGAACATTATTTCAAAAAACACGTACAGCCAGTTTTAACGCCAATCAGTTTAGATCCATCTCATCCATTTCCAAGATTGGTTAATAAAAGCTTAAATTTTATTGTGAGTTTGGAAGGAAAAGATGCCTTTGGTCGAAGTATTGAATTGGCGATAGTACCTGCGCCAAGATCCTTACCTCATTTAATTCAATTACCCGATACAGTGACACAAGGGCAGCAAGAATATATTTTACTCACTGCTATTTTACAGCAACATATTGCGGTACTTTTCCCAGGCATGAAAGTCAAAGGTTGTTATGCATTTCGTGTTACCCGCAATGCTGATTTAACGCTTGCTGCTGATGTTGATGACTTGGCAGTTGCTTTAAAAGATGAATTGTCTTCGCGTCGTTTCGGACGTGCTGTGCGTTTAGAAGTAGAACATGCCTGTCCAAAGCAAATTGTAAGTTATTTATTGGCACAATTTGATTTAACTGAACAACATGTTTATGCCATTCAAGGACCTATTAATCTTGCTAGATTAACGACAAACTTTGATGCCCAGCATTTAAAATTTTCGCCTTTTTATCCGGTGATTCCGAAAGTATTACGTAAATCGAACTCTGTGTTCGAAACTTTAAAACATCAAGATATTTTGTTACATCATCCTTTTGATTCGTTCCAACCTGTAATTCAGATGCTTAAGGAAGCGGCAAAAGACCCTCATGTACTGGCGATTAAACAAACTTTGTATCGTAGTGGTCCTGATTCTGAAATTGTACAAGTTCTAGCAGAAGCTGCGCGTAATGGTAAAGAAGTGACAGCAGTCATTGAACTACGTGCACGTTTTGATGAAGAGTCTAACATTACGGTTGCTAATGTTTTGCAAGAGGCTGGAGCTGTCGTAGTTTATGGCATCGTCGGCTATAAAACGCATGCAAAAATGATTTTAATTGTACGTCGTGAAGTTGATCAACTGGTGCGTTATGTTCATTTAGGGACAGGTAATTATCATGCGGGGAATGCAAAGCTATACACTGATTATGGTTTGATGACTACGCATGCTGATATTTGTGAAGATGTGCATTTAGTTTTTCAAGAGTTAACCGGTATGGGTAAAATGGCCAAATTAAAAGCTTTACTCCATGCACCATTTACTTTGCACCAAACTTTACTTGACTATATTGAGCAAGAAATTCAATTTGCTCAAGCGGGTAAAACAGCAAGAATTGTGATTAAAGTGAATGCGTTGACTGAACCACAATTAATTGCAGCATTGTATAGAGCATCTCAGGCTGGAGTAAACATTCAATTAATTGTGCGTTCAATTTGTTGCTTGATTCCACAAGTCCCAAATCTATCAGATAATATTCATGTTCGTTCAATTGTTGGGCGCTTATTAGAACATACCCGTGTGTACTATTTTGAGCATGGTGGTGAACAAAAGTTATATTGTGCAAGTGCTGACTGGATGGGACGAAACCTATTTTCACGTGTTGAGACCTGTTTTCCTATCTTTGATAAAAAGTTAAAAAAACGTATTTTAGAGCAAGGACTATTCAGCTATTTACAAGATAATCAAAATGCTTGGGAACTTACTGCGGATGCTACATGGTCAAAGGTGGAAATGAGGCTTGATCAACACCATCATGCGGCACAAATGGTTTTACTTGAGCAGTTGAGTCAACGCCTATAAAAAAAGAGAGCATTGCTCTCTTTTTTATAATGATTTATTGAAAACCCCAGCGGTCATCCAATTGTAATTTTTGATCGGTATATCGTGGGATAATGTGAATATGTAAATGGTCATCACAGCGTCCAAAGACATTGCCATCATTAAACCCAATATGAAATCCTTCGGGTTGATGACGTAAACGAAGTTCATTACGTGCAAGTTCTAACAAAGATTGTAAGCTGTGACGTTCTGTTTCAGTAATATCGAAAAAAGAGCCGACGTGGCGTAAAGGGATAATGACACAATGTCCTTTAGATAAAGGACGGTATTCAGGAAGAACGACACCAAAATCATTTTTGGCAAGCACGTCATATTCATCAAAATGACAATAAGGGCATTGCTGTTGAGTCATGTTAGTTTCCTTTTTATTATAAAATTTCTAGGACTTACGCATTGACGGATTCAAAAAAGTATTAAAATAGTTTATAAAGTATCTGTGATCAGACGAACTAAACATGCTTCTACAGCAACTTGTACATTACCCATTT
>NZ_JBPKBJ010000143.1:0-2650 GCF_051390655.1 Acinetobacter sp. P1(2025) | reverse complement strand
ATATAAATGGGTAGAGTACAGGTTGCTGTAGAAGCATGTTTAATTCGTCTAATCACAGATACTTTATAAAGCATTTTAATACTTTTTTGAATCTGTCAATGCGTAAGTCCTATGTTATATCAATGCGATTTTTTTCTACAACTTTATACATATTTGAAAATTCATTTGGAACGTCTTCAGTTATAACCATGCGATAGTATCCAGGTTGGAACAACTATTTTTCTATAAGAAGATATGAGAACGACTGAAAGGAGTTCGATATATCGTTCTATTCTTTTTCTTTATTTGAAAAATTAATTAAATATTTATTAATTAGTTATCTGTATTTTTTTATAATTTCTTCTTTAAGATTCAAGTTAAAAAAGCCCTAAAAGATTGACTTTTTTGATAGTCCCAAGACAAGGTTTTGTCTAGCCTTATTTTATAAGACTTTTTAAGCTTCCTTCAAAATCAGTTGAAAACATTGAGTTATAAAAGAATGGACCTCAGCTCGAAACTTTACGAAGTATAGCGAGTAACAACGAAGCTATGCTGAAGTAAATGTTTGAGCAACCAACCGACTGTATGCAATAGCTACAGTAATGGAAGGAACAGAGGGCGGTCAGTAAATAGGCTTTAGGTGCTATGTCTGTGTGCGCTTATGTGTACCTAGAATCCGTACATTTTTGTTTTAAGGTTTTTGCTTTTTTCATTTTTAAAAACAAGTATTTATAAAATGTCTAAGACAAGGTTTTGTCTACAGCCTTTAAATTTTCCTTTATAAATTCACTGTAATTTGAGTATCGAATTTCAGCGAAAGCCGTATAAAACCTAAGATCAATTAAGACTGAAATCTGTCTTACTTATCCACAGTTTTAAATTTAAAAAACAAAACAAGTGTTTAGCTAGACAAATAAAGCAATTCAAGACAAAAATAGAGCCATAAGACAAGTTATTGACATTATCTGTCTTGAGATAATATAATCTGTCTCAAGAGGGGAGAACAGTCTTCCATTACAACAATATGCAATGAGGATAATAAAACGTGCAAATAGGAAAAATAAGCACAGTGTTTAAAGTTTATGATGCAATGATGGGTAGCGGTAAGACTACTCAAATTATAGAAAACATTAGAACAGCAGAAAAAGACCAGAACTTTCTTTACATCACTCCATTACTTGATGAATGCCATCGTATTTCAGGTACAACATACGATCCTGAAGATGTATTAAAACGTCCTTTAATTACCACAGAAGACGATACAAGCGTTCATTACGCATATTTAGATGATGCTCCTTTGAAGGAAAGACGTTTCAAGCATCCAAGCTATAAGGGTGGAAATAAAGCTGAAAGCTTGCAATACCTGTTAAAGAACAAAGAAAACGTAGTCAGTACACATCAGCTCTTTATGAACCTAACACCAAATATGTTGGATGATGCGAAAGACTATGTACTGATTATTGACGAAACAATTCAAGTCTATGATGTATATACAGAGCATTCATCTACAGAGTTAGAAGCTCTTTTCCGTTTAGGTTGGATTCATGTTGATGATGATGCTGTCACTCTTCGTTTCAACCGTGAAAAGTATGGTGATAACGGTGGTGACCCGACAGGTACGAAATATGAAAACCTAGCAACAATGTGTGATCTCGGTCAGCTCTTGTATGTGGACCAGAAGCTGATTGTTTGGGAATTGAGTATCGACACACTGAGATCTTTTAAAGAAGTCTGGATTGCTACTTATATGTTTGAAGGCTCTCAAATGTCAGCGTACTTGAAATCGTATGGCGTTGAGTATGAACTGATCCGTTTTGGTAACAAGCCTTCTCAAATTAAGCATTTAGTCACTATTTCAGATAACAAGTTTATTAATGAGATTGGTACTAAAACTACAGCATTGAGTTCAAGCCAATTCAAATCAAATAAGAAAGCTTTATGTGAGCAGTTGTCAAAAAATCTTGATAACTATTTCCGTAACCATGTTAAAGCGAAAAAGTCAGATAGACTTTGGACTTCATTTAAAGAAGCACATTCAGCAATTGCTGGATCACGCTATAAAGAAGAATGGTTAGCCTTCAATACAAAGGCAACTAACGAATACAAAGACAAAACCAACTTAGCTTACTTGATGAACCTATATCCAAATCCAATGGTTGTTAAAGCTTCAGCTATGAAGGGATTCCCTGTTAAGGAAGATGTATTCGCTCTATCTGAGATGGTCCAATGGATATGGCGTTCTGCTATTCGTGAAGGTAACCCAATCAATATTTATGTACCAAGCTCAAGAATGCGTAGTTTATTACAGCGTTGGTTAAATGATTTCTATAACGATAAAACGTAGGTCTAGGCAAAATCACAACTTGAATTATTTTATCTATAAAAGTTTGATTTTGTTGATTTAAGAGAAGTTGTATTTTTTTTGACTCTTCATCAATATAATAGGATAGTTTCTCAATTTTCGTTAAAAATTCTTCATCAAACTCTAGATTAAGACTTTTAATTCTAGATGATTCAATTTTTATAAAATCTATAATTTGCCCTTTTGATAGAGATGGAAAATTGGCATTAATAATTAGATTGACGTTATGTGACTTGATAATTAGTATATTGTGAGGTTGTATTTAACAATGCTGTTGCAGGTTAACAGTAAATAGATAACGTTAAGTAT
>NZ_JBPKBJ010000142.1:0-2738 GCF_051390655.1 Acinetobacter sp. P1(2025) | reverse complement strand
GCAGAAGAAATTATTTAGACCAATGATCAAAAACTTCATTGATGACTTTATTCTCGATAAAAATCATCTGCTACCACAGAGAGTCTATAAATAATAGTGCGTAAGTCCTAGTACTTAAGGTTTTTCTTATATATCTTCTAACTGACAATTCACCATCCATTTAATGCCGAACTGATCAGTGAAAGCACCGTAAAGCGCGCCCCAGAAAGTTTTCTCAAGTTGCATTTCAATATGACCATGAACGGAAAGCTGATTGAATAGACGGCGTGCCTCAATTTCATCATGTTCAATATTAATAGAAATATAATGATTGTTTCCTTGAATAAAACCTGCATTTGGGGCACAGAATTGATCGTTTACATCTGATCCCATTAATACTGTATATTCATTGATTGGTAAAGATACATGTAAAATTAAGCTTTTATCTGCCTCAGATAAAGTTACACCTTCTGTCGGTGGCATATCTCCATAACGGCTAATCATTGCAAATTCACCGCCAAAAACTGATTGATAAAAAATAAAAGCTTGTTCTGTTTGTCCTTTAAAGTTCAAATAGTGATTTAGTTGCATTTTTTGCTCCTTGTTGTTTTTTTATACACTGCATAACGTACCGATATTTGAACGCTGGGTGAATTATTTTTTGTAATTATAGAAAACAGAAATCCTGCATATAGCAGGATTTCTGTTGCAACCTTACTATTATTTAATAGTAAGGTTCACACATTATTTTTAGATCAGTTCAATCGCAACAGCAGTTGCTTCACCACCACCGATACATAATGCTGCAACGCCTTTCTTACCGCCAGTACGCTTGAGAGCGTGGATTAATGTAAGAATGATACGTGATCCAGTAGAACCAACAGGGTGGCCTAAAGCACAAGCACCACCATTGATATTCACTTTTTCAGCATCTAGTTTAAAGTCATCAATTGGGCACATTGTCACCATAGCAAAAGCTTCATTGATTTCCCAAAGATCAACTTCTTGTGCATCCCAACCTGCTTTCTTCAATACTTTCTCAATCGCACCAACAGGAGCAATTGTGAATTCAGAAGGGTGTTGAGAGTTAGAAGCCGTAGCGATGATTTTTGCTAATGGTTGTAAACCACGTGCAGAAGCAACATCTGCTGAAGTAAGTACAAGTGCAGAAGCACCATCAGAGATAGAGCTTGCATTTGCAGCGGTAATTGTACCGTCTTTTGCAAATGCAGGTTTCAAACTTGGAATTTTATCAATTTTTGCATTTAATGGTTGTTCATCTTGATCAACAACAACATCACCTTTACGGCTAGAAACAGTTACTGGAACGATTTCATCTTTGAAATAACCTTCAGTAATTGCTTTTTGTGCACGTTGTAAAGAGCGAATTGCAAAGTCATCCATTTGCTGACGGGTATAGCCACGAGTATTTGCCATATCTTGTGCAAATGAACCCATTAAACGACCTGTTTCAGCATCTTCTAGACCATCAAAGAACATATGATCTTTAATTTCACCATGACCCATGCGGTAACCTGCACGGGCTTTTGGTAAGACGTAAGGAGCATTAGTCATTGACTCCATACCGCCAGCAACAACGATCTCAGCGCTACCAGCTTTGATCATATCTGCTGCTTGCATCACTGCTTTCATACCAGAGCCACACAATTTGTTAATTGTTACAGCACCTGTAGAGTCAGGTAAGCCTGCTTTACGCATTGCTTGGCGTGCAGGTCCTTGTTTTAGTCCCGCTGGAAGAACACAACCCATGATAACTTCTTCAACATCAGTTGGTTGTAAGCCTGAACGTGCGATCGCTTCTTTGATCGTGATTGCGCCTAATTCAGGTGCTGTAGCACTTGATAAAGCACCTTGGAAGCCGCCCATAGCTGTACGAGCGCCATTTACAATTACGATGTCAGTCATTGTATGTCTCCAGACTTATAATTTGCTGAGAATGTTCAAAACCTATGCAGTATATTAAAAAAACTCTGTCAATAAAGTGTTTTACATCGTATTCGCTAGACTGAAGAGTTTTTTAGCAGGTGGAAATTTCTTGCGTACGAACATGCCCCATATTACTTAAGATGATTTGGAGATGGTGGTTTGATCGACTAGAACAATAATAGAAACTGCCATTTGAACCACGTGGTAACCCCGTATCTCCCTGAAAGGTGAGTGAGTTAATATTCAGAGTGCCACGCCATGCCAATGAGCCATATTTAGGTTGGACTGGATTTGAATACAGAATAGTTTCTGTGTTATCGCGTCTTTTATTACGATTAGCGTCAAGAAAAACAATAAATCCATGATTCCAATCGCTACTACAAGAACTAAAGTCTTGAGTTGCGCACAACGTCACATTTTTCTGATGGGTTTGTGCATCGTATTTGGCTTTTTGTATGTAAATTGTGAGAGTCTTTTTAATTTGTTCTACTTCATTTGAAATTAATATTTCGATGAAATATGGATGTGCTAGGCTGACTAAAATTGCGGAAATTGCAATCGTTATGATGATTTCAGGCAGCGTAAAGCCGGAAAATTTAAACATAATATTACCTGTTGGTGTTTCTGTAATTTTTTTATTAACAAAGTGTTAAGTAATTACTGTATTTATTAAATTAAGTTTAGTATTAGAAAACTAACCATTAGACCTCTTGCAAAAATCATTTTTCAACCAACTCCATGTTGTAAATTGCAGCAATTAAATTCAGACGTAAACCCATGCGTTTACGCCTATTTCGATAACGTGTAGCCAG
>NZ_JBPKBJ010000141.1:0-2764 GCF_051390655.1 Acinetobacter sp. P1(2025) | reverse complement strand
TGGCAAAAGAACTTATTTAGACCAATCATCAAAGACTTCATTGATGACTTTATTCTCGATAAAAATCATCTGCTACCACAGAGAATCTATAAATGATAGTGCGTAAGTCCTAGAGATATTGTATCCGTATAAATTAAAGACCAAAACAAATTAGTGTGTTGTATTTTTGGGGATAAAAAAATAAATAGGAAAGTACTGTGCTCAGGTTATATCGTAAACCAAATAAGGGGTTAGTGGGTGTCGATATTAGTTCGACAACTGTTAAGTTATTGGAACTCTCTGTTAAGAACGGTCGATATTGGGTTGAAAGTTATGCATTGATGCCACTACCTGAAAATAGTGTGGTTGAGAAAAGCATTTTAAACCCAGAAGCAGTTGGCGACGCGCTTGAACGAGTTGTTAATCTTGCAAACCCTCACACTACCAATGTGGCTATTGCCGTGCCTACTTCGATGGTCATTAATAAGATCATCGAGATGGATGCTGACATGACGGATGATGAACGGGAAGTTCAAATTCGTATGGATGCAGAGCAATATATTCCATTCCCATTAGATGAAGTTAGTTTGGACTTTGAAGTCTTAGCTGATCGATTGGCAAATCCTAATCGTGTCAACGTGTTATTAGTCGCTACGCGTACTGAGAATGTCGATTCACGTGTTGAGGTTCTTGAGCTAGCAGGTCTAAAGGCAAAAATTGCTGAAGTCGAAAGTTATGCGATGGAACGTGCTTTTAGTGTATTCGCTGATACGCTTCCTATGGGGGCGAATACAGTGGGTATTCTAGATATTGGGCATACGATGACGACGTTATCGGTCATGCAAAAAGGTAAAATTATCTATACTCGTGAGCAAGTGTTTGGTGGAAAACAACTTACTCAAGACGTTCAAAATCGTTATGGTTTATCTTTTGAAGAAGCTGGTCGAGCTAAAAAAGAAAGAAGTTTGCCAGATGATTACGATACCGAAGTTTTAGAACCATTTCTTGATGCAGTTGTGCAACAAGCTGCACGTTCGCTCCAATTCTTTTTCTCATCGTCTCAATTTAATGAGATTGACCACATTCTGTTAGCAGGTGGTAATGCCAATATTCCAGGCCTAGCTAAACTGTTGCAACAAAAGCTAGGTTATCGAGTAACGATTGCCAACCCATTTTTACAAATGGGCTTTTCTCCCCAAATCGATATCAAAAAAATTGAAAATGATGCCTCATCGTTGATGGTGGCATGTGGATTAGCATTGAGGAGTTTTGATTAATGGCAAAGATTAACTTACTCCCTTGGCGTGATGAGCTAAGAGAACAACGAAAGAAACAATTTATTGCATATTGTGTAGGGGTTGCTGCATTAGGTGTGGCATCGGTTTTGGCAGGATGGGGTTATCTTGATTACAAATTAAATGATCAAGAACAAGCGAACCAACTGATTGTGAGCACAAATCAAAATCTTGATGCTCAATTAAAATCCTTAGATGGCTTGCAAGAGCGACGTAATGCAATTATTGAACGGATGAAACTCATTCAAGGTTTGCAAGGTCAAAGACCTGTCGCTGTACGTTTAATTGATGAATTGGTGCGAGTTACTCCGCCTACCATGTATTTGACTAAATTTACACGTACGGGAGATAAGTTCACGATAGAAGGTAAAGCTGAAAGTCCAAACACAGTAGCTGAATTACTGAGAAATCTTGAAGCATCACCTTGGTATCGCAACGCTTTTATGAATTCCTTTTTAGCGGCTGAAGAGAAAAAAGACAAAACAGTCAGCTCGCTTATACCTCGTATTGAAGAAAACTATGGAAGTTTTGTTGTAACTGTTGATCTTGGTGAAATAGGTACAACAGTTGAAGCTGACCCATTAGCAGAAACGGTCGCATCAGGAACAGTGGGGGCAGCACAATGAGTCAAGAAGAATTAAATGAACTCAATCAAGATGTTGCTGTAAAGAAAAAGAAAATGACAGTAGAGCAATTCTTTCAGCAATTTAATATGCTTGATATGAATAATTACGGTAGCTGGCCGCTATCTGTAAAAGTGACATGTTGGATTTTTGTTTTTTTAGCTGTTTTAGCGCTTGGTTACTTTGTTGTTATTAAATCTCAACTTGAAAGTATTGCTAATGAGGAGGCTAAAGAGCAAAGTTTATTGAATGAATTTAGAGAAAAAGACTCTAAATTGCGTAATTTGCAGCGTTACCAAGCTCAGTTACAAGAAATGGAAGCTAATTTTAATCAGCAACTAGAACAATTGCCGAAAGAAACTGAGATTCCAAGTTTGGTTGAAGATATTAACTTGACTGGTGTGAATTCGGGGTTGAAGTTTAAGAATATTCGCCTAGAAAATGAGGTTAAGCAAGAATTCTTTATTGAACAACCGATTAGTATTGAAGCAACTGGCGATTATCATGCATTTGGAGCATTTGCTACAGGTATTGCTGCATTGCCTCGAATTGTAACTTTACATGATTTCACGGTTGAAGCATCACAAGATACGGCTAAGAAGTCAGATATTCCTGTTGTGAACTACTCTGTTAAAGCCAAAACCTACCGTTATGTGGGGGCTGATGATGCAGCAAATACTGAGGTTGGAGCGGCGGTACCTCCTCAGAATAATCCACCTAGTCAAGGAGGAACTAACTAATGAATAGTTATAAATTATAGGACTTACGCATTGACAGATTCAAAAAAGTATTAAAATGCTTTATAAAGTATCTGTGATTAGACGAATTAAACATGCTTCTACAGCAACCTGTACTCTACCCATTTAT
>NZ_JBPKBJ010000140.1:0-2783 GCF_051390655.1 Acinetobacter sp. P1(2025) | reverse complement strand
ATATAAATGGGTAGAGTACAGGTTGCTGTAGAAGCATGTTTAATTCGTCTAATCACTGATACTTTATAAAGCATTTTAATACTTTTTTGAATCTGTCAATGCGTAAGTCCTATTATAAAATCGTAATTCAAAAGTTTTGGTTTAAATCATGAAAAAAAGGTGCATGATTGACATACACCTTTCTTAGATCAAAAGCTTTGAGGCTTAACTTACAGCTTTTGCACGAGCTGCATGCAATTTTTTGTAGCTTTCAATCAAACGTAAATGACGATCCAAACCTTCTAATTTCATACTAGTAGGCGTTAAACCATAAAAACGAACATTACCTTCTACTGAACCAATAACTGCGTCCATACGTTCATCACCAAACATACGACGGAAGTTCTTTTCGTAATCTTCCAACTCCATCTCGTCATCAAGAATAACTTCTAGCACGACGTTCATACATTGATAGAACAAACCACGTTCTACAGTGTTGGTGTTGTATTGGAGGAATTGCTCAACTAAATCTTTAGCTTCTTCAAATTGCTTCAGAGCAATATAAATAAGAAGTTTTAATTCCAGTAGTGTCAATTGTCCCCAAACCGTATTGTCATCAAATTCTATGCCGATTAAGGTTGTGATTTCAGTATAGTCATCAAGTTCGCATTCTTCTAAACGTTCAACCAGTGCTTCAAGACGTGTGTCATCTAAACGATGAATATTTAGAATATCTTCACGGAATGCCAATGCTTTATTGGTATTGTCCCAAATCAAATCTTCAACTAAATAAATCTCAGAATAATCTGGCACGAGGATACGACAAGCTGTAGCACCTAAATGTTCATAGACAGCCATGTAGACTTCTTTGCCCATTTCTTCAAGAATGCCAAATAATTCAGCAGCCTCATCTGCATTCGAGTTCTCACCATCATTGGTGAAATCCCATTCTACAAAATCATAATCAGATTTTGAGCTGAAGAAACGCCAAGATACCAAACCACTTGAATCAATAAAGTGTTCCACAAAATTATTCGGTTCAGTCACTGCTTCACTTTGGAAGGTTGGCTGAGGTAAGTCATTGAGACCTTCAAAACTACGACCTTGCAATAACTCAGTCAAACTACGTTCTAAAGCCACTTCAAAACTTGGATGCGCACCAAATGAAGCAAACACACCACCTGTGCGTGGGTTCATCAAAGTGACACACATCACAGGGAATTGACCGCCCAGAGAGGCGTCTTTAACCAATACTGGAAAACCTTGTTCTTCTAAGCCTTGGATACCTGCAACAATACTTGGATACTTAGCCAAAACTTCTTCAGGAACATCAGGTAGTGCAATTTCACCTTCGATAATTTCACGTTTTACAGCACGTTCGAAAATTTCAGATAAGCACTGAACTTGAGCTTCTTCTAATGTATTCCCTGCACTCATACCATTACTGAGATACAAGTTTTCGATCAAGTTTGATGGGAAGTAAACTGTTTCGCCATCAGATTGGCGCACAAAAGGCAGTGAACAAATACCACGTTCAATATTCCCAGAGTTAGTATCGTATAAATGCGTACCTAGTAACTCTTTTTCAGGATCGTAAATCTCAAGACAGTATTCATCTAAGATTTCTTTTGGTAGCTCACCATTTGGTCCTGGTTTAAACCATTTCTCATCTGGGTAGTGTACAAACTCTGCGTTGGCAATTTCTTCACCCCAAAATTGATCGTTATAGAAAAAATTACAATTAAGACGCTCAATAAACTCGCCTAATGCAGATGCTAGTGCACTTTCTTTGGTTGAGCCTTTACCATTGGTAAAACACATAGGCGACTGTGCATCACGAATATGCAGTGACCAAACATTCGGTACGATATTACGCCATGATGCAATTTCAATTTTCATGCCTAAACCAGCCAAGATTGCTGACATATTGGCAATGGTTTCTTCTAAAGGTAAATCTTTGCCTTGAATATAAGTAGTACTTTCAGATGCAAGATTTGGCATCAATAAAGCTTGAGCATCTGCATCGATACTTTCCACTTCCTCGATGACAAATTCAGGACCCGTTTGAATGACTTTCTTTACGGTACAACGGTCAATTGAACGTAAAATCCCCTGACGATCTTTTTCAGAAATATCAGCTGGAAGTTCAACCTGAATTTTAAAAATCTGTTTATAGCGGTTTTCTGGATCAACAATATTGTTTTGAGATAATCGAATGTTGTCCGTTGGGATATCACGTGCAGCGCAATATACTTTCACAAAATATGCTGCACAAAGTGCTGATGATGCCAAGAAATAGTCAAATGGACCAGGTGCAGAACCATCCCCTTTATATCGGATCGGTTGATCTGCAATTACTGTGAAGTCATCGAATTTGGCTTCTTGTCGAAGGTTGTCGAGGTAATTTACCTTGATTTCCATGCTGGCACCTAAAATATGCTTATAGTTCTATTGCAAGAAATATAAGTTTAAAAATGAATAAATAAGCCAAATCGAAGATAAGAGACTGACTTAGAAAGGATTAATTAGCATTACTTCATTTAAAATCACTTTTAAATCAGTAATGCTAATAAGGACGGCTAATTTTACAGAATTATGCGCTGAAATTGAGTAATTTTATTGAACTTTGCAAATTATTTATTGGATTTGGTCAAAACAAATGTATTGAAATTCCAATGACAACTAATGTTTATTTATAGGACTTACGCATTGACAGATTCAAAAAAGTATTAAAATGCTTTATAAAGTATCTGTGATTAGACGAATTAAACATGCTTCTACAGCAACCTGTACTCTACCCATTT
>NZ_JBPKBJ010000139.1:0-3191 GCF_051390655.1 Acinetobacter sp. P1(2025) | reverse complement strand
ATAAATGGGTAATGTACAAGTTGCTGTAGAAGCATGTTTAGTTCGTCTGATCACAGATACTTTATAAACTATTTTAATACTTTTTTGAATCCGTCAATGCGTAAGTCCTATAAACAATCATCTTGCATATAATTCCTACAAAAATGGTTGATTTTTTTTTATTACCCTCCATCTTCGGTTAATATAACGACATCAGCTTGAGGATTATTGTTATGTCGACTGAGAACACCAACACTGCTGTCGCAGAAGAAATTCCAAACCTTTTGATTACTCCCTCTGCACAAGAGTATTTACGTGATCTATTAGCAAAACAAAATACTCCAGGAATTGGCGTTCGAGTTTTTGTAGAGCATCCAGGAACACCACGTGCTGAGTGTTGTATGGCTTATAGCGCGCCTGAAGAAGTGGTACCAACGGACTATAAACAGGATTATCCAGACTTTCCTGCATATGTAGATGCACCATCGATTCCTTATTTAGTTGATGCAGTCATTGATTACAATAAAGATCGTTTTGGTGGTCAGCTGACTTTCCGTGCACCTAACTCGAAAGTTCCACGTGTAGGACCTGATGCATCAATCGAAGAGCGTATTACTTATGTATTACAATCTGAAATTAATCCAGGTTTAGAAGGTCATGGCGGTAATTGTAGTCTTGTGGAAGTACAAAATGATCCAGAGCATGGTTTAACAGCCGTATTGAAGTTTGGCGGTGGTTGCCAAGGTTGTTCAGCGATTGATGTGACTTTGAAACAAGGTGTTGAAACCACTTTAAAACAGCATGTTCCAGAATTACAGCGTGTTGTAGATCAAACAGATCATACTCAATCAGAAGGTGCATATTTCAAGTAATTTGAAGGATTGCATTCATGAATAAAAAAGAGCCTATATGAGGCTCTTTTTTTAATTTTTGAACCTTTATTTTGTTTTTAATATTGTTTCATAACAATAAAATCATGTGTGTTAATGAGTATTTAAATAATAATAATTATCATTTGTATTGAGTTTTACTGTTTTTTTTGTTAGAATTCACATAAATTTTTAAGCAAATCTTAAGATTTGTCTCGTTTAGGTGAAAACTATGTCGAATAAAATAACCCGTAAATCTTTACTCACGCTTTTAGTGATGAGCGGAATGCTTTCCATTGCATTTGCAGCAGAAACTAAAACACAAGAGCTTAATCAATTAGAGACTATCGTGGTGACAGCGAGTGGTTTTGAACAAGACATAAAGAAAGCAGCAGCCTCGATCTCAGTACTTTCACAAGAAGAAATTAATAAAAAAGCTTATCGTGATGTCACAGATGCACTGAAAGATATTCCAGGTGTTGTAGTGACGGGGGGAGGCAGTTCTAGTGATATTAGTATACGGGGTATGGGAAGTGCCTATACCGTGATTATGGTCGATGGTAAAAAAGTGAATACCCGCTCTGTGAGACCAAATAGTGATAATTCTGGGATCGAGCAAGGTTGGTTACCCAATATTGGCGCGATTGAACGAATTGAGGTGATTCGCGGTCCAATGTCTGGTTTATATGGCTCGGATGCGATGGGCGGTGTAATTAATATTATTACTAAAAAAAATACAGCTCAATGGACAGGTTCTATTAAGCTAGATACAACACTACAAGAAAATTCAAAATCAGGTCATCTTTATCAAACCAATGCATATATCGCTGGTCCTTTAATTGCAAATCTGTTGTCGTTCAAAGCAAATGGCTTATATTCTCAGCGAGATGAAGACGAGATATATGGAGGTTATAAGGAGCAGAAAATTCGTGCTGGTGGTGCAGCCTTGAGTCTGACCCCGAATGATCAGCATACGATTGATTTGGACTATCAGCGTTCAATTCAAAATCGTAATGGAACCGTTGGAAAAAGTATCTCTCCTGTACAAACAGGTCGAAATCCTCCAGTAGATTCACTTACAGATTATTATCGAACAGAATACAGCTTAACTCATCGAGGTCAGCTTGGTCCCGTTGAAACACATTCATATATTCAGCGTGAAGAAAATGAAAATCCTTCACGCAATATGGAAGCCATCAATACTACTTTTAATACGATTAACAAGATTAACTTTGATCGTCATAGTTTGAGTTTTGGTGGAATGTATTTAAAAGAAGAATTAGATGATCAAGGCAATCAACTTAGTGTGGGAGGGGCAAAACCTGTCTCAAGTTTAGATCGTTACAGTTGGGCACTGTTTGCTGAAAATGCATGGAATGTTATAGATGATTTCACTCTGACTACATCATTACGTTTAGATGAAGATGAGAAGTTTGGTGATCATTGGAGTCCAAAAATCTATGGCGTTTGGGGTTTAAATGATCATTGGGTGATTAAAGGAGGCGTGTCTACAGGATATAAAACGCCTGCACTTCGTGCGACGGTAGCAGAGTGGGGGCAAGCAACAGGTGGTGGTCAAAGTAAGGGCGTAATTGTTGGTAATCCAGACCTAAAACCTGAAAAAAGTGTTAACTATGAGGTGTCTTTCAACTGGGATAATTTAGATCATCTCACTGCTGGACTTACTATTTTTAATAGTGATTTCAAAGATAAAATTACAGAAGTTAGAACCTGTCAGGGTGAAAATGTTGGTGCCTTAGAGTGTGATTGGTTAGGTGAAAAATTCGACTTTGTCAGCTTACGTGAGAACGTGGATAAAGCCAATATGCGTGGTGCTGAACTGACGTTCGGATGGCAGGCGTTGCCTAATGTGAATGTATCAGCGAATTACACTTTTACAGATACAGAACAGAAGAGTGGTATTAATAAAGGTAAGCCTTTAAATGAAATGCCTAAGCATATGTTCAATACAACAGCGGATTGGGAAGTATCAGATCAGTTTTCTAGTTGGGCAAGAGTTAATTATCGCAGTAAAACATCTGACTATTTAAGTCGAACAGCGATGGCGAAAGGTAAGCCTGCCTATACGATGGTAGATGTTGGTGTCAATTATAAACCTACGCAAAATGTCGCAATTGCCGCAGGGGTATATAATGTGCTAGATAAGGAAATAGATACAGAAACTTATAGTTATGTGTTGGATGGTCGACGTTATAATTTAGGACTTACATCTCTGTACACGACAAATTTCATAGAGCCCTTGTCCTATCAGGCTTTTTCTTTCTTAAAATTGCGAGCACTTTCTTAAATTCCTCTTTTTTCCCAAAACCAATCAAACGTAGA
>NZ_JBPKBJ010000138.1:0-3298 GCF_051390655.1 Acinetobacter sp. P1(2025) | reverse complement strand
ATTTGTTTAAGATAAGATATAACTCATTGAGATGTGTCATAGTATTCGTCGTTAGAAAACAATTATTATGACATTATTTCAATGAGTTATCTATTTTTGTCGTGTACAGAGAAATTTACATTAAAACTTAATAAATATGTAAGAAAAACTTCATCGCAAAAAAATAGGATTAATACCACAAAAACATCTAGCAATAACGTGAATTCGGTTTAAGCAGATTTTAATTCAATCGGTTTTAAAATCTGCTGAATCCCAGACTTATATCCATTTACAAGCACCAAAGCATATAATGTTAAAGCAGCAAATATTGTGGTCAGTAGCCCTATTTTTGATCTGTGGCGAGTATGTTCAAGATCAAATTGGCTTTTCATCAGATGAAATGGAGCTTCAATAATTCCTCGTTTTCTTAATACTGCACTATCAAAAGCATCCAGGGATTGTGGTTTCATATTTCTTTTTACTCGTGTGATGAGTTGAACACCGACTTCCGCAAGACGAGATCTCCAATTCTTACCCACATAGCCACGATCACCAAACAATTTACCTGTGAGTTGTGAATGTTCAATTAGATCGGGCAATACTTTACGGTCATCTACATTACCCGTTGTAATACAATAAGAAATTAAGCGTCCGATATGATCACAAATCAAATGAATCTTAAAACCATAAAACCAGTCGACAGAAGTTTTCCCCCGAGTTGCACTATCGGCAAATACACGATGTTGATAAATCCGTTTGTTGTGGCATACAGCAAGTTTCGTGGAATCCACAAAAGCAATTCCTGCTGATGAGACTTTTAAACTTTCAACAAGAGCAACGAAGTACATCACATATTTTGCTTTTAATTCAATAAATCGACTATAGCTCGGCAGGTTTGGAAAATAACCAGAAAGAAATGGTTTTGCCCAATAAAGATAAAAAGCCTTAAAGTTTCGGCTTCCCGTTAAATGAAACCATAGCAGCAATGTAATCACTTCAGATGCACAAATTTGACTTTGACGCACACGTTTAATCTTGCCACAAGTGAGCATGTATTGCTCAACCTGCTCTGAAATATCAGAGCAGAAATCATCAATTAGGCAGAAAAGTGTTGTAAGCTGCGTGTCGATAGGCATTTTGAGATCATTGTTTTTTGTCGTGATTAAATTTTGGCTTAAATGCCTATCCTTTTACAACTTCCTTATCCCGAATTCACGTTAGCAATAGGTATTTAACCATGCTTTACTTTGAAAAACATATTAATAAAAACTCTGAATCACCTGAAGTACACAACATTTTAAAATCTCTACATCAAGTAATATTTAATACCCCAGATGAATGTGATCTTGATGAAGCAGTAAAAGCATATGCACCTGATAATGCCGAATCAAAACAGGTTTTAATTTATTATCATGATAAAAAACCTGTGGGCTTTTTGTGTATGCAGCGTTATAGAGTACAGAAAGGTAAAAAATCAATTAATATTTTCCGTGGTCAAGCAGGTTTGCTGAGTGCTTACCGAAAATCAAATCTGTTTAAATATCAATATATTTTCTTTATCGTTTCTCAAATCTTACTCCATCCTAGACCTTCATATTTCTTTGCAGTTTGCTTGCATCCATCAAGTTACAGAGCGATTACGAGATATGCTTTTAAAAAGAACACTTGGCCAACAAGAGCCAACTTTTCTGAAAATACTGAAATGCAAGCATTGTGTACACTCATTTCTAATCAGTTCAACTATGATATTTCCAAATCAGGGAATGTTTTTATTTATAACGATGGACTAGGCGGCACTCGAGGTTGCAAACAAGAACATGACAATATTAACGAAGATGCTGCTTTCTTCTTGAGTAATAATCAAGGGTATGTAAATGGTGATGGAATGCTGGTTGTGGCTAAAATCACGGTATTTGAAGTAATCTATCGGTTAACTCGTCATACGCTGTGTAAGATAAATCGCAATAAAAATATTCAATGGACTAAACAAAGACAATAATACACCTGTTTTAAAGGCCTTCAACATATACTCAGTTCCACTATATTTTTGAATTAAAGGCAAAAATGCATCACAAGAAAGGACTCCTGTGGTGCTAATTGCAGCCTCTGGATAGCTTCTAGATAAAAATTGAATAAATAAAATCGAAAACATTCCACGTAACATATCAACCATTAATGCTTGCACAGCAATAAAAGCACCAAGCTTTTGAGAAATCATAGCAGCTGAAAGACTCGCCCAGCCGAAACCTGATAATAGAGCTAAACTATCTTTCCACACCAATAGCATGATTAAACCAAATAAGCTATTTGCAAGAATCATAAGAAATGGAAGCTTGAGATCATCCCATGAAATTTTTTTTAGCTTTTGCGATGAAATTAAAATCCCAATTAAAAATAAAATGATTAAAATAAGATTATGTTGAGCTTTCAATGCAAAACTTAAAGCAATCACATTAAATTTATAAGCAATAATACCTCCTAAAAACACGGATATAATCACTACATATATCAATATTATTTTAATAATTTCCATAATTTTATTTTTTTTACTCACACCCAAAGTTATCTTTTTATTTTTTTCATAAAACAAAGCACAGAAAACATAAGAAAACAGACACACACCAAAAGAAAGAATTAATACTTTATAAATAAAAGAAAAAATATTCTGAAACTTTAAAATATCTGATGCTGCATACGCAGAACAAAAAAATATAAAAAATAAAAGAGCTAAAGCAAAAATAGGTTCTATATAAGATTTTGGTTTGAATATTCGTCCAAATATATATCCTAAAAGAATAACTATAAAATCCAAAAGATATCCCATTTATCTCTGTACACGACAAAAATAGATAACTCATTGAAATAATGTCATAATAATTGTTTTCTAACGACGAATACTATGACACATCTCAATGAGTTATATCTTATCTTAAACAAATATCTAAAATGGAACAAGTCACATTTAAAGTGCTTTGCGCTCATCATGCTTGTGATTATTTTAAAGCAAACATGTAATCTTTCTTCTGCATCTAAAGCCTTGCCCATCAAGTGCTTACCACAATCATTTTATCGACGTATGCAGCGCTTCTTTGCAGGTCAGTATTTTGATTATCGTCAAATTTCTCAGTTGATTTTCAATATGTTTTCATTCGACCAAGTGCAACTGACTTTAGATAGAACCAATTGGAAATGGGGAAAACGAAATATTCTCTGTACACGACAAAAATAGATAACTCATTGAAATAATGTCATAATAATTGTTTTCTAACGACGAATACTATGACACATCTCAATGAGTTATATCTTATCTTAAACAAAT
>NZ_JBPKBJ010000137.1:0-3312 GCF_051390655.1 Acinetobacter sp. P1(2025) | reverse complement strand
GCTTGGTTATACGAGGACCAATTGGTTGTACGGTAAGTTTTAGGTGCAGGCTTCTTCATCTGGAAATTATATTGCTAAAGAAGCCCTCAAGAATAGCTTTGTGCAACAAAGCCCATTCAAGAATATAAAATCCCGACTCAATCCTGTGTACTTACACATATTAGCTCTGGCATCCAACTTGCTGAGAAAAATGTACCAATTGATCTAATGTTTCAATCAATTGCAGGAACACAAAAAGCAAATGAGGGTTTTGGAATATCACTTGATTTACTACAAGAAGGATACGAAGCAACGCTGGCATTGAAGCGTGGCACATTGGGTAACAATGTCATGTATTTTGAAACTGGACAAGGTAGTGCTTTGTCCAGTAATGCTCATCATGGAGTTGATCAACAAACTTTAGAAACTCGTGCCTATGCTATCGCACGTAAATTCAACCCCCTATTGGTTAATACCGTAGTGGGTTTTATAGGTCCAGAATATCTGTTTAATGGGAAACAAATCATTCGTGCTGGTTTAGAAGATCACTTTTGTGGAAAACTTCTAGGTTTACCGATGGGTTGTGATATTTGCTATACCAATCATGCCGATGCAGATCAAAATGATATGGATGTCTTACTCACTCTATTCGGTACAGCAGGTCTTAATTTCATTATGGGGATTCCTGGTTCAGATGACGTCATGCTCAACTATCAAACAACATCTTTTCATGACGCACTGTATCTAAGACAACTGCTGGGCTTAAAACCAGCACCGGAGTTTGCAGTGTGGTTAGAACAACAAGGAATTTTCAAGCAACAAAATGCACAAATCTGTTGGTCTGATCATATGCCCGATCAATTCTCACGATTATTGATGAACTAGGAGCATAATTATGAAACTTCAAGTTGATCATCAATTTCCCTCTCCTACACACCAAGATCAGTGGGAAAAGCTAAAACAATTTACCGATGCTCGCATTGCCTTAGGTCGTGTTGGTTGTAGTATTCCGACCAAAGCTTTCTTAGAATTCCAACTTGCTCATGCTCAAGCTCGGGATGCTGTCTATCAATCACTAGATGTAACTCACTTAACTGAGCAATTGAATAAACACAATTTGGAAGCAGTTCATGTACAAAGTAATGCACATGACAAAGAAACCTATTTGAAAAGACCAGATCTAGGTCGACAACTTTCCAACAGCTCACAACAATATCTACAACAGCAGTACAATCAAAACCAATTGAATTATGATCTGTGTATCGTTGTTGGTGATGGGCTATCAGCTCGAGCTATAGAAACTAATGTGATCCCATTTATTCTGAGTCTTACTCAAGAAATTACTGATCAATCTTGGCAGCTTGCACCTATTATCATTGCTACAGGCAGTCGGGTCGCTTTAGGAGATCAAGTAGCAGAAATTTTTCAAGCACATATGTTGGTGATGTTAATTGGAGAACGTCCAGGATTAAGTTCACCAGATAGCATGGGAATTTACTATACCTTAAATGCATCAAAAAGCTCTGTTGATGCGAACCGCAATTGTATTTCAAATATACGTCCTGATGGATTAAGTATTCAAATTGCGACCCAACGTCTTGTAAATCTGATGAAAAAATCAAAGCAACTTGGGTTTTCTGGTGTCAATCTAAAAGATGATCATCAAATAACTGAAATTGAACAATCCAGCCAAACCAAATTAATTTTCTAATTCATTTGCTAATCGAGATTATCCAATCAATGTCATTTCCAACACTGTCGAGTGAAAGACTTCTATTACGTGAAATTGTAATGGATGATGCACCTCAGCTGCTTGATATTTATAAAAATAAGGAAGCAATGCGTTGGTTCGGTACGGATCCAATCCAAACCCTATCTGAAGCGCAAAAATATGTCGAGATCTTCAGGGATTGGAGAAATCAACCAAATCCTGCTACGCGCTGGGGTATTCAAAGAAAAGATAATAATCAGTTGATCGGAACATGTGGTTTATTTAAATGTGAGCCCAACTGGAAAAAATGTAGGATCGGTTACGAACTACTTCCTGAGGTTTGGGCTAAAGGCTATATGTCTGAAGCTTTAACACTCATTATTCCTTGGGGATTTTCAAATATGCAGTTAAATCGAATTGAAGCATTTATTCATCCAAATAATATTGCATCTCTACGTTTAGTCGAAAAATTAAACTTTCAATATGAAGGTTGTCTTAGAGAAGGTGGTTATTGGTCACATCAGTTTCATGATTTGCTACAATACAGCTTACTGCGTTCCGATTGGTGTACCAGTTAATATCACAAGCTCAGCTTGTTGAATAAAAAATTCAATCAAAATTAATAAAAGAGTTTAATCAAATTTATGAATCTTCAAACTTCATTTCCAAAGACAATTTATGCAATTCAACATCTTGCGTTTGAAGACCTCGGCTCTCTTGAAGATGTATTCTATCAATTAGGTTTTAGAGTAAGGTATTTTGAGGCTGGTGTAGATGATCTAACTCAAGCACTAAACTATGAAGGATTAACGATTATCCTTGGTGGTCCAATTGGCGTATATGAATCAGAAGATTACCCATTTTTAATTCATGAAATCGAAGAACTAAAACAACGCTTAAAAGACAACAAACCTACTATAGGGATTTGTTTAGGCGCGCAATTGATTGCTTATGCTCTAGGTGCAAAAGTTTATGCTGGTCATACAAAAGAGATCGGTTGGGATAAATTAAAAATAAATCAGAAAGATAATAATCTTTTAAGTCCTCTTGAAAATATTCATGTTTTACACTGGCATGGAGATACTTTTGATTTGCCAGACGAAGCTACGCTACTCGCAAGCTCTGAACTTTACCCAAATCAAGCATTCCAAATTGGCAAGAATATTTTGGGATTACAATTTCATATCGAAATTAATAAAGATAATTTCGAACGATGGTTAATCGGTCATACTTGTGAAATAAGACAAACCGGCGTTTCGATTTCACAACTAAGAACAGATAATCAATTATATGCTGATAAGTTAGAACAAAGTTGCTCTATAGTTATTCAGCAATATTTATCTCAAATTTGCTAAATCATGATTACGTTGTTTATTGATTAGATATTAATTTTATCTAACAAATAAGAACTATTATTAATATTAACAATTTAATACACGTAATTATTTAATTCTCATGACAACGATTATTGAAAAATAATTGGTTAGAGTTACAATGATAATTGAAATGTATATTAGACTTCTTGCAAAAATCAAAAAACGATCAACGTTTTGTTTGTTTTTTATCCACATTAAAAAGTCATGTTCTACTATCATGAGTACATGAAATATGAAAAAGTAAAG
>NZ_JBPKBJ010000136.1:0-3315 GCF_051390655.1 Acinetobacter sp. P1(2025) | reverse complement strand
CGTCCTTGCTTGCCTTGTGGTTGTGCATACCATTGCGTCTTAGGATCAAACCAGATTGAAATATTTCCTCGCTTGATTAAAGCTTGGTTATACGAGGACCAATTGGTTGTACGGTAAGTTTTAGGTGCAGGCTTCTTCATCTGGAAATTATATTGCTAAAGAAGCCCTCAAGAATAGCTTTGTGCAACAAAGCCGATTCAAGATAAAATGTCGAATAAAATCTGGTAAATCTAATATCAAAACTGCACTTAACTTGGTCAGGACTTCAAGTGATTTTTTTTGCATTTCCAATTTTTTTCTATCGTAACGATCTCAGCTGATACTGGCTGTATAAACTCAATACTGTTGAAATGGCTAATTTTTAAATTTACAACTTAGGCTCAACAGAATCTGTTAAGCCTAAAAAGGCAGATCATGAAGATAAAAATATTGTTGATTCTGATATGGATGAAATTTTAGATCCATCAGAAGATCAGTTACCGTTCTGGTAAGCATTTTTCCCTTTAACACTTTTTAATTCAATATGTATGATAAATAGCAGTACCCAATATTTAAAAAAATATTGGATACTCAATTATAAATTTCCACAGTGGAAATTTATAATTTTTATGGGTGGTCATCTAAACCGGCAAGAAATTCTTCTAACTTTTCAATCTTTTCTTGATTAAATTCAGCATTTAAACTGGTGCGAATATTTAGGACTGTTTTCCCATTGAGACTTTTCTCGATCTTAATCGAACCAAATTTAAGACCATTTTTATTTTTTAAGATCATTTTGTTTACTAGAGAGGCATTTTCGATGCTTTGATCTTGTTTTTTAGCTGTCTCTTGTACCGTTAATGCTTTTTCTATTTGATAAATGAATTTTTTTGATGGACGATTTGTTTCTGTAAATTCATTTAGGTACTTTTTCCATATGGTTAACGTGGTATCTTCAACTAGTTGATGGTTAAACTTTAAAACCAGTTTATTTAATTCAGTTAACAATTGTTGTGCGGTTGCACCTGAAATCGCTTTGGGGTGGATTTTTAGATCTTCTTTTATATAGTTTGGCAGTTTATAAAAGCTCATTAATCTAAAGTATTTAGATTGATCTAATTGATATTTTTGAGTAATAAATTCTATATTTTGTATAGTATAACCAAACTCATCGCAGTGTTTTTGTATAGCATTGACTAATTCAAAATCACTAAGATTTGACCGATGTAAATTGTCAATCAATGAAATTAAAGCTGTCTTTTCTGTAGATTTATCATCTCGAATAATTGCACGAATAGTCTTATGTTTTAATACATCACGAACAGCTCGAAACCTTTTTTCTCCACCAACAAGCTCATATGTTTCTTCTTTTTTGATCACAACAATCGGATAAATTTGCCCATTCGTTTCAATACTTTTGGCAAGCTTTTCAACATCTTGTAAAACTTTGTCTGTAATAATGCGAGGTTGATGCTCTGAGAAGTCAATAAGCTCTATAGGTAGATCAACAATATTATTTTCAGTCGATGATACCAATGCAACTTTGCCTGTTCCTGCTGCATTAATAAATGCTTGTTCCATTTCAAAGGCATCATCAAAATCGACAATGAGTGGTTTTTTCGCCATTACAGGATCTCCACCAAAAATTCATTTAATTCATCTTTTGCTTTACTACTACCCATTTCTAATACTGATTTTCCTTCGATCATTGCATCGCGAAATTGTTTGCGATCACGCACAATGGTATTTAGTGTTTTCACAGACTTGACTTGTTGTAGCAACTCTAAAGCAGCATCAATTTCTGTAGATTTGGTATTGGTTGGTGCTTTATTTAAGACTACAAAAGTTTCTAATTTCTTATTTACTTGCTTAGCAGCATTTACCAATCTAAGCACAAATGGCAGCACTTCGATATCTGTTTGACTAGGTTGCGTTGGAATAATAAGAACATCTGCTATTAATAATGCTGAACGAAACTCAGCTGAATCACGTCCTGCAACATCCAATACAATATATTTATTATTATTTTTTAACTGTTGTAGTTCTTCTTTTAAATTATCTTTGAGCGAAATGGTTGTAATCGAGTCTTGTGTTCTACGTTTACTCCATTTTATAGAGGATTGTTGATCATCTCCATCTACAAGAATAGTCTGACCTTTTTTGCTCAGAGCAACAGCTAAATTGGTTGAGAGTGTGGTCTTTCCAACGCCACCTTTCTGATTGGCAATTACGTATATTGTCATGGATTAAATATATAAAAATTAAATTTATATTAGCATAATTTTAAAAATTAAAAAAATATTTTTAAATTTCCACTGTGGAAATTTAAAAAACTAAAAGCCTTTTTTTTCTTTTGTTTAGTCCCGGCATTTGATGGATCGGATCAATCTTAAAAAGTTCAGGTTCATCTATCCACTGTTTGCAGATGAATTCGTAGGGAGTCAGGCCCCTGAGTGTTTTGAGTCTGCGGTCGAAGTTGTATGTAGCAATAAAATCAGCAAGGTGAATGCATAGCTGAGTGTGATCGTCGTAAGGCTTTGTTGCACAAACCTATCTGTAAAGGGTTTTTCAGCGATATAATTTTCAAATGAAGAAGCCTACACACAAAATCTACCGCACAACCAATTGGCCCGCATATAACCGAGCACTCATGAGTCGCGGAAATATTGCCATTTGGTTTGATCCTGCTACGCAATGGTATGCGCCATCAAAAGGCAAACAAGGGCGAAATCAAACCTACTCCGACGCAGCCATCCAATACTGCTTAATGATTAAATCCTTATTCCGTCTGTCTTTACGTATGGTCACTGGCTTTGTGCAAAGTCTGATTAAACTTTGCGGATTAAATTGGATAGCTCCAGATTACACCACGCTTTGTAGAAGACAAAAGCATATTGATATTGTAATCAGCTACCAAAAAAGTAGCGATGGGCTGCATCTACTCATGGACTCTACAGGCATGAAGTTTCTAGGTGAGGGCGAATGGAAACGCAAGAAACATGGAGCTGAATATCGTCGCCAATGGCGTAAACTACATATTGGTATAGATGCTAAAACCCTGCAAATACGAGCAGTTCAGCTTACAACCAATAATGTCAGTGATTCACAGGTGCTTGGTGATTTACTTAATCAGATTCCACAAGATGAGCGGATTGACTCTGTTTATACCGATGGAGCTTATGACACCAAGCAATGCCGTCAGGTCATTGCAGATCGGCAAGCGCATGCGGTGATTCCACCTAGAAAAAATGCGAAACCATGGAAAGATACAAAGAGTAGCTCGCTAGAGCGAAATGAATTACTTCGAACAATTAAACGTTTAGGTAGGACACTATG
>NZ_JBPKBJ010000135.1:0-3461 GCF_051390655.1 Acinetobacter sp. P1(2025) | reverse complement strand
TATAAATGGGTAGAGTACAGGTTGCTGTAGAAGCATGTTTAATTCGTCTAATCACAGATACTTTATAAAGCATTTTAATACTTTTTTGAATCTGTCAATGCGTAAGTCCTATAGATGTAGGATGTTATAATGAACAATCAATGGATGAATGTGAGTGTATTAGCCTTAAGTTTAAGTGCTATCACGACTACTCTTTATGCTGAAGACCAAGCTGAAGTTGCGAATGTAGAACAGACTCAAATTAGTGAATCAGCAACACAGAGCACACAAGCTGAAGTAGAGGTTAAATCTACTACACCTGAAAATGGAGCAAGTGAGGCTGCTAATGCTTTGCAGACGCAAGAAGGGGATGCGACAAAGGAAACTAATTTACAAGAAGTATTTACGTCAAATGAGCGTCAATATTCTTTAATCAAAAAAGGTGTATTCTCATCTTATTATGATATTGACTATACCTATTATCGCGATAGTCGCCTTGACTTAGCAACAGATGATAGTACGAGTACTTTAGCTCGGCTTCGTGTTGAAGAAGATGCAAACCATACACTAACTAATACATTTACAGTTCAATATGGCTTACTTGACAATGTTACATTGTCTGCATCATTACCATTTGTAGCAAAAAAAGATTTATTACAGGATGAAACCGCAGCTGGTCTAGGGGATTTATCATTTGGTGCACGTTGGGAACCTTTTCCGCTTAAACAAGGGCGACTACCTTTAGTTTTATTTGGTAGTTTATCGACCAAAACGGGTGATAGCCCATATGAAATTGGAATTGATGAGTTATCAACAGGTAAGGGCTACTACTCTGTAGGAGTTGGTGCTAGTACACGTAAATATATTGATCCAGTTGTTTTATTTACATCAGTTTCAGCCAATTATGGTCTCAAAGAGACAGGTCTAAACCAACTACGTGGTAGTCGTACCTTAGAAAGTTTTGACCCTGGTTTAAGTGGTGGTTTTGCTTTTGGTTTTGCTTACTCGTTCAATTACGATGTATCTCTAACGATGTCTTATCAACAAAGCTTTAATACTGGTGCTAAATTTTATTTTAGCGAAGGCGAAAGTTTTAAATCAGCTGATCAAAGTAGTTCCACTCTTTCTTTTGCTTTAGGTGTACGTGTATCCCCAGAAACAATCGTCAATGGAACTGTTGGAATTGGTTTAACAGAAGATGCACCAGATGTTTCATTAGGACTTTCATTCCCGTTAGATATTATTGGTTTTGGTAAAAAACTACGTTAAGGAGACACAATGGTGAAATATCCTAAGTTATGTCCTTTAACGATTGGTATCCTAGTCGCGGGACTCTCGAATTTTACTCATGCACAATTGGGTCAAGACTTATCTGTAGATCTTAGGTCTTTATCACTTGGAAATGCTGTTACCGCAGATCCACCAGGTATTAGTGCCGTTCATTTTAACCCAGCTGCTCTTGCTAAAATCGATGGTTTGCAAACTGATGTTCAAGGTATTCTTGCGAACTTTGCAATTAAAAGAGATTTTACCGCACCTGCAGGTTACAACGTTTTTGGTTATTCAGATGATCCTTTAGTTTGTAATGATGGACCTGAAGTTGATACAGGAATCTGTACAGATTTTAAAGGCACTGTTTCTGGTGATGTGGAATATGCCAGTATTTATGTTCCGGTACTTAAAAAAATTGTTGATCTTGGTCCTAATGCACCTTTAGCAGCTCCGACAGCGGGTATAGCCTATAAACCTCCTGGTTCTAAAGTTACCTATGCAACAGCAGTTTACGCACCGCTAGTTGCTGGATTTGGTGCAGAGGATGGAAATCCAAGTAATTTCATGGGACAACAAGTTGCTTTAGAACGTATTACCTATCTTTCTCCTTCATTCGGATATCAAGTGAATGATCACTTGGCGATAGGTGCCTCTTTTGGTATGTCTTATCAAGCGATTGCAATGAAAACCGATTTGCGTTTTCCAAACGAAATGATCGGTGTATTGCGAATGGTTGATGAAGTTGTCTGTGCACCATTTAAAGATAATGGTGATATCATTACAGATCTTCTTTTATTTGGTATTTGTAATACTAATGAAGGGATGAACCCTTTTAATAAGTTAGGTGCTTTAGATGTATCTTTAGAACAGTCTTTGAGCCCAAGTTACAACCTAGGTTTACTCTGGGAACCTACGGATGATTTTAGTTTTGGTATGGTGTACCAAAGTGAAGCTAAAATGCGTCTAAAAGGCAAGTATCTTATAAATAATGCGAACGCTTCTCAAGAGCTAATCGCTGGACTAAACTCTTCAGCTACAGGACAAATTCTTGCTGCAATTTTAGGATTGCCTGGATTTGTTCCTAATGTAGAGTCTGGTTTAGTTGCGATGGATTTTAAATACCCACAGCACTTTAAAGCAGGGATTAAATATAAAATCTTTCCAGATTTACAAATGAATTTTGATATTGGTTGGACTGATTTTTCTGCTTGGGATAAATTTAAGTTTGAATTTGATCGACAAATTTCTTTATTGAAAGTGGCGAAGTTATTAAGTAATGATGTTACTGATCGTTCATTAGCATTACCTTTAAATTTCCAATCTTCGTGGAGTTGGGGTATTGGTTTTGAATATTCTGCCACGGATCGTTTAAAGCTACGTATCGGTTATGAACCACGGACAAGTTCAATTCCTGATGATAAGCGAAATACAATGGTTCCGATCAACAATGCACAATTGTTTGGGCTTGGTGTAGGCTATCGCTTTGATCAAGATACAGATTTAGATTTATCTATTGGTTTCTTACGTAGTCGTGATGATATTCCAGCCAATACAAGTAGCTTTGCGAACAAAACGGGTGTAGATAATATCTTACTGAATCCGTACGCAGGTTTAGATATTAAAACAAATACCAAAGTCACTTTACTTGGTATTAATTATAGAACTAGATGGTAATGCTTAAGAAAAATATTCAAATGTCTAAATACGCTATGCTAATGATTGGTATTGGCATAGTGTCTGGACAAAATGTGTATGCAGATGGGTTCTATACAATCATTGGCCCAGATGGACGCCCAATGATTGTGCCTAAAAAGGACACCTCACAACAACTTCAATCTCAGGTTAGAAATATTGAGAAAGAATCGACTTTACCCAATAAAATTATTGAAAATAAAGTCGAAACGCCAGTAAAACTGTCTAACTCTCAAAATAGAAATATCCAGAGTGACATAAGTAATACGCGTAAAATAGAAAAGATTGAGCCAGCAATTGTTGAGCAAAATGTTGAGTCCCAAAAGACACTGACAATTGAGATTCCATTGTCACAAGAATTGAAATCTGTTCAAACATTAGAATCTAAACAACTAAAGACTAAAGATAGGACTTACGCACTATCATTTATAGATTCTCTGTGGTAGCAGATGATTTTTATCGAGAATAAAGTCATCAATGAAGTCTTTGATGATTGGTCTAAATAAGTTCTTTTGCCA
>NZ_JBPKBJ010000134.1:0-3774 GCF_051390655.1 Acinetobacter sp. P1(2025) | reverse complement strand
ACGACATCTGGGGATGTCTAAAGTTCGTGTTCACTCCCTTTTACGTTGTCGGCTCCCCCCAGTCATCTCCGCTGGGGCTTCGATGATGTTCCGCTTTCGCTTCACACCCCTTCGGGGCTAATCTTTGGCTTTCGCCAAAGGAAAAGCACAAATACACTCACAGAGCGAGTGTCTACGAGCGAACAATAGAAATTAAAATCAAGGATGCACTCTCCCTGATTACATGCTCTATTTGCTCATAGGATGCGTTTAGCCGAGCTTTGCTCGCTGTGGGTATAAGTTGTGGCTTTAAGGATGAAAAGTTGCTTAAATCGAAAAATAGAAGGGTTGGTGACCACCCACTACTGTTGAACAGTACCGTCAATATGGATAGTCACCTGATCTGTAACCTATAGATCATTTCAGATAAGGAACGGTCTAAATGACTTATCTGAACATCTAAAATAACAAAGTTTAAGTTGGAAAAAAATAGCGATATATTAATTTGTGTTATATTGAACATTAAATGTAACACATTGGTGAGTATATGGCAGAAGCAACTTTTACTTTTCGAGTGGACGAATCTTTAAAGCAAGAATTTTCTAGTTTTGCTAAAGAAATTGACCGTAGTGGGGCACAATTATTACGCGATTTCATGCGCGATTTCGTCAAAAAACAACAAGAAGCTGCATCTTATGATGTTTGGTTTCAACAACAAGTTCAAATTGGTTTAGATCAAGCTAATGCAGGGAATCTTATTTCACATGAGGACGTGGAAGCGAAATTCGCAGCAAAACGAGCTGCAACATTGGCACGATTGGCTGCTAGTCAATCATGAAAATTCTTTGGACAGTAGATGCAGAACAAGATCGTGAAAGAATTTATGATTATCTCGATGAAAGAAATCCGATTGCTGCCATTGAATTGGATGATTTAATTAGGGAAAAAATTAGTTTGCTTGCCCATAATAATCTTATTGGGCGCACTGGACAGAAAAAAGGAACAAGGGAATTAGTTGTTCATCCGCATTATGTTGTGGTGTATGACATTACTGAAAATGTACGTATTTTAAGAGTCTTACATACATCACAACATTGGATTTAGTTATTGAAGTTGAATACAACTACTTGATTATTATCTAAGTAAACAGCAATTTCAGTAATATGTTTGGCATAACATCCGCCCATTAAATATTCTGCTCGACTACCATAACTAGGTAAATTTTTAGTTCTGTCATCAGGTAATGCAAGACAAGCACCTCGATTAACAACCACTTTTTTAACGTTGAGTGGTTTATCAGATACCGATTGAACCTCGATGGAGGTATTTGGTGAAAAAGAATATTGTTTAGGAAGATCAGTAACATGGACTATCACTAATTTTTCTTTGTTTTTAGCGTAAGTCGCAACTGAACAAGCACTAAGAATAATAAACATAATTAATTTAAGAAATTTCATTATCTAAACCTATTTTTAATGGCATCTTTTAGAATTTAGTCATGACTAAATTTTATCAAATTATTTTGTTGTAGATATTTCATAATTAACTTCAATAAATCCCGTTGTTTTTTACTTTTTCTGACAGGCTTATTTGCAATTAAAAATACATCAATATATCCAAGTTCTATATGGTGTGGATTGTCTGTTATTTCCAATATAATAGGGAATATTCCATGATCACCTGAAAATACAGCAATACGGCTTCTATTTTCATATTTTGGAGTGATCATCACTTCAAAATCTATGTGACTATAAGAGTCATCAGGATGGGGTAAGGTTGTATTTACATAAATTTCTAAGAATTTTTTGATAAAAGCACTTTTATTCATTGGTATTTATCCCTTAAATCCTGCTTTTTCTAAGAAAGGGTAAAGCTCCCTAAATTTCTCAGGCTGTAAAAGCATCTCAGCAATACGAATAGCAAATTGCTGATAGCTTTCTGTACCTTGTGAATACTTAGACATTTCGGGCATTTCAGACATCTTATTAGCAAATAAATGGCGCTGTGAATCAGTCATTTTGATAAAAAAGTCAGGGGTGTTTGGATCTCGTTCCTCTTTCACTGTTTTAGGCTTGGATTTCTGTTTAAAGCTGAATGAAAAGCCAATGATCGAACGCCCTCGCTTATGTTGTTCGTATTCTGCCTTAATGTCGGTGTGGTCGTTAATTTGTTGAATAGCAGGCTCTAATACTCGTCTTTTAAATGATTCCATCCGTTGATGCTCTGTATCCAATACACCAAGCCTTGAACGCAATTCCTTAGTTTCAAGCATTGATACTTTGCCAGTGCTACGCCATGCGATCAGGAGTTCATATAAACGTATGGCGTAGGCACTGGTTAGACTACTCACCTGCTCCAGTTCATAACTGGTGAAATGCTTCTCTAGGTTGGTGATCAGTGGCACAACGTCATCTGAAAATCTGATACGCACAAGGGCTTCATTTTCAACATAGGACACACGCTGCACCCATCTGCTCATAACATTCTCAAGATTACCTTTAGCCGTTAATTTTTGGTAACTAAAACGACGCTCAAACAAGTTCTTGCAAGCATCCTTTAAGACTTTGTAGGCGGTGTTTCTGTGGACATTGAAGTGATTGATGTAGCTTTCTGCGTGGATAGTTAAATCATGGTTACTAGGGGTGTTAGATTCCCTCGCCTCCAGTATTGCTAAAAGAATTAGGCGTTGTTCTGCAAGGTCTAAATTATAACTGGCATTGATCAGCGCATTATCCTTAACGATTAGGTCTTTTTTCATACACAGCAACTTATTTTAATTTTGTTGTTATAGCAACATTATTCTTTAGTGTTGTGATTTGCAAGATAAACGTTGCTATATTGCAAGATAAACGTTGCTATATTGCAAGATAAACGTTGCTATATTGCAAGATAAACGTTGCTATATTAAGGCTGAAAGCATTGCTATATAATCATTTCAGACCCTCTAAAAATTAAAAAAATTAAAAAAATTAAAAAAGAGGGGGAGTAGTCAAAATTGCCCTATGTACTCGCTAAAGCTCGTACTTTATTGAAGCTCGTTCCTCGCTTCGAGGGGCAATTTTTCTGTAAATACTGTTTGTGAAATCTAAAAGCAAAAGCAAGTATGGATTCGCTTCGCTCATAAAACTTTTTTGCTCGCTTCGCTCGATCTAGTTTCAAATATGGTGTTGTCGCTTTGCTCGGTCAGTGCCTTAAAAGTATAAATACCAATTTGTAATCAGGGAAAGAACAGGGCGAAATTTTCATAGTGCTCAATCACTCGTAGACACTCGTTCGGTTAATTCTATCTGTGTTTTCTATTGTGCTTTTCTTGTGGAATTGATGCACCAACGGAAGCACAGAAAAAAGCACAAAGCCTTCACTTCGTTGCGCCTAAAAACAATTACCGTACAAGCTCGCTTCGCTCGTCCTTCCTGGACGTCAGGATTCCTTGTACTTCAAGGGCTGGACGCCCTTGATAATCGTTTTTTGTTGCCTTTCACTTTCCGCTATCGCTCCAAGTTGCAGCGCACTTCGTGCTCGCGCCCCGTCATACTACTACGTAGTTGACCCACCCCCTTTTAGGTGCATATTTCGCTAGGCTCGTATGTCCTTCGGATTCGCTGAACGCTCTCACTAAAACGAGGTGGGTCAACTACCCTTCGGGATAGTTTGACGGGGTGGGCTTGCCCCCCAACAACTAACGACATCTGGGGATGTCTAAAGTTCGTGTTCACTCCCTTTTACGTTGTCGGCTCCCCCCAGTCATCTCCGCTGGGGCTTCGATGATGTTCCGCTTTCGCTTCACACCCCTTC
>NZ_JBPKBJ010000133.1:0-3972 GCF_051390655.1 Acinetobacter sp. P1(2025) | reverse complement strand
AATTCAAAAGAGTTTGGATTTTAAAACGCCAAATCAAATAGCAGAGAACTTTTATCGGTTAGCTGCCTAGCATATCCCAAGTGAAAGTCTCCTGCTAATTCAGCACATATCAGACATTCATCAGAATGCCGATCGTCATGTTCCTGATATGAATTAGATGTGGAAGTTGTCGAAGAATATGAATGACTATAATCAGCATTGTCCTGTATAGACTTAACTTTCTTCGCTAATAAGATTAATAAAACCAAACCAATGGTAAAGACTAAAATAATCAATATCAGCACCACAATCCCCTATTCCTACTCTAATTTTTGTTCCTAAATATAGCTTAGATTTTCTTTTAAAAATTGACATTAAAAAAGCCCGATTAACGGGCTTTTCTACAACCTTGAACATTTTTAAAAACAATCAAAATTGTTTCGTTCGTTGTTAGCTGTGTATTCAGGTTGTCATATCTTTGTTCACTTAGGAAAGATTTCTCTTTAATCCTAAATAGTATATGACTTCCTTATTGATTAAATTATCACCAATACTAATCTCGGTCAAGTAGCATTAAATTACAAAATCTAGGGTTAAATGCCTTGCAATTTTAACTAAGCGTAATCATAGTTATTTTCAATTAATAGATTAAATGGCATGTTCTTTAAATCTATAAAATATTTTATCTTTTATAACTTTATATTTGCGATTGAGATATAGTTCAAAAGCTTTACACAGATGTTTTACCTACTCATCCTTCTTTGTATTTAAAATAATGATTATTTCTAAATATATGATTTTTATAAAAATTAAATTTTTATTTTTTCAACCCAAGAAGAATATTGAAACTTACAGAGTTTCAGACTCTAGAATTGCTAAGCTTTTTAGCAAAGTATCACTCTGTCCTGACTTACAAATCCAAACGTTGAAGAACATCTGATTATTCACATTTTCTATACCAGTTGGTTGCTATTTATAAATAGATAAACAGCACTATCAATTGACTTGAGGGTATATTGGAAACCGTAAAATTTTGGGAAATTTCCCATAAAATTTTTTAAGACAGGAAACTTCATGATTACATTACATCACTTAGACCAATCACGCTCTTTCCGCATTTTGTGGTTACTTGAAGAAATCAAACAACCGTATGAATTGCAACGCTATTACCGTGACAAAGTTACTCATTTGGCACCTGAGTCACTAAAAAACATGCATCCTCTAGGAAAATCTCCTGTGATTGAATGGCAAGGTAAAGTTATTGCGGAATCAGGAGCTATCGTAGAGTTACTGATTCAAAGACTTGCACCACATCTAGCACCAGATACAAATGAAGCTAATTATGCAGATTACCTACAATGGATTCATTTCGCAGAAAGCTCTGCGATGGTGCCATTTTTATTAAAAACGTTTAATCAGATAGAAACTAAACACGGCACAAAATTAGTATTTCTAGAAAACTATACTCAAATCGAGTTTGATAAAGTTTTTGGTTATTTAAATGATTATTTAAAAGATAAATTATTTTTGGTGGGCGATCGTTTAACTGGCGCCGATTTTATGATGGGATTTGCCCTTCACGGATTAATTCACCATATGAAACAAGGTGAAAAATTCCCACATATCAGAAGCTATGTCGAACATTTGAGTTCATTACCAAGTTGGAAAGCTGCAGAAAAAATTGAACAAAATGATTGGTTATCTGAAAAGGATAAGAATAGTTAAGGTACGTTTCTAAAAATCAACCTGTGAACCAAGCCCTCTTATGAGGGCTTTTACACAAACTCCAACATGAAGATTGTTATTGATCGTATGTGCTGAACACCCTGAGTTTATGCACAAAAATTAAAACACTCACAATCAATGATATAAGCGTTTGCAATGATTAACTTTTTTTATGCGATTCGATTGTTGATCTAGCCATAAAAGAATTGCTCCTGTGTAGGGTTACGTTCGCAGATTTCGATATAACGTTGCCCTTGCATGATGTTAAGCACTCTGATTAAGACCTTTTCACCTTTTTCCCCACGTTTGGCCATGAAGGTTTTCAGGACATTCAAAGTGACTGGTCCATAAATTCCATCAATTATTAAATCTGGCCATCCGCCTTTATCTTGATTGTTTAAAAGATTTAAAGCACGTTGCAGTAATGGTTTGGGAAAGCCAGTCCCACAATTGACACCTGTATCCAGTAACACTTCAGCCACGGCGTTGCTAATCAGATTGACTTGATCAAATATCGTGGCGAGATCCAATACTGTTTTCGATATATTTCTTTGGCAACACTTAATGGCAGATCTTGCATGTGACCTTTGAAGCCACTCACACGTGCGACCGCTTCAGTGATCCCAAACTTGGTCGCACCTCCCCGATCTACGGGATTATTTACATAACCACCTTCACGCTTAATTAACTCTTGAAGATATTGTTCGATGTTCATTTCAGATTCCTTTAGGCAATAAAAAACCGCCTTTCGGCGGATGTTAAATTCATAATAAAAACCTCCCTAAGGAGGTCTGAGGTATTGTTTGTCTGTTTAAGCATTCATCAATCAGAAACACTCGTATCTAATTTGTTAGATATTTACGCATTTGTCTTTGTCTTCTAGTGAGTCCAAGAATCTCTTTTCTACTTAGTATTTCTTCTTCATCAAAACCAAGATGTTTAATTAGCTCGTCTATTGGTAATTCACTATTTTCAATCAAAAAGCAGTCATGATCAGTTGTCCATTTTGTAAGTAGATACTCAGGTTTCTTGCGCGATCTTTTCATGTTAGTGCTGTTTATCAAACTTATGAGATGTGATCAGAAGAACAAATGAATAAAGGTGCCCTGATATTGCTTACACATGACATTTCTCAGGGCATTAAAAACGCTCACATTACTATGAGCGTTTTGGTATTTCTCGTCTTTCCGAGTGTCAGTCGTTTGCCCAGTTAGGCGATATATAAACCCGTCTAACCTGATATAGAAAGTACCTACAATTTAAGTATCAATCAATTATTTTATTTCGTAATATTTTGATAATTATCACTTTTATTTCACACTTAATCTGATTTTAATTTGATTTGCACAGAAGTTTCTAGCTGTGATTTTTCACTAAGCTAAAAACTTAACTCAAGTTGAAAAAGTATCTATTTTTTCAACTCTAAAAGAATCCGATGTTAAAAATTTCTTTGTAAAATTAATTCTTTCCAATCCTTATACCAAAATTAGTTGACCGGTAATCCCCCCTAAAAATAATAGGATCTAAAAGTAGAATTTTCTCTTAAGATACGAGCAGGAGATTCTGCATGAAAACATCTAAATTTACTGACAGTCAGATCATGTCCATCTTGAAACAGGCAGAATCTGGCACACCTGTAGCGACCCTTTGCCGTGAACACGGCATGAGTAATGCTACCTTTTATAAATGGCGTGCCAAATATGGTGGTATGGATACATCATTAATGGCTCGACTGAAAGAGCTAGAAGCCGAAAATACCAGACTTAAAAAGATGTATGCGGAAGAGCGATTAAAGGCCGAAATCATCCAGGAAGCGATGGCAAAAAAGTGGTAAAGCCATCTTGCCGGCGTAAGATGGCACAACAGGCAGTTGCCCAGCATGCCATTAGTATTCGTTTGGCTTGTAAAGCATTTGGCATTAGTGAAACCTGCTACCGCTATCAAGCCAATCTCAGCGATGACAATGCACTCATTGCTGAACAGCTCATTGAACTCACTGAGGAAAATTCCGATTGGGGCTTTGGTTTGTGCTTCTCGTATTTACGGCATGTTGAGAGTTGCTGCTGGAATCACAAGCGGGTTTACCGCATTTACTGTGAGTTGGCACTGAATCTGCGTATTAAACCGAGAAGAAGACTAAAACGGCATGCGCCTGAACCATTGAAAGAACCAATCCGAGAAAATCAGGTTTGGTCATTAGATTTTATGCATGATCAGCTTTCCGATGGTCGCAAGTTTCGATTATTGAATGTGATTGATGATTACCGC
>NZ_JBPKBJ010000132.1:0-4066 GCF_051390655.1 Acinetobacter sp. P1(2025) | reverse complement strand
GCAGAAGAAATTATTTAGACCAATGATCAAAAACTTCATTGATGACTTTATTCTCGATAAAAATCATCTGCTACCACAGAGAGTCTATAAATAATAGTGCGTAAGTCCTATAACATTAAAAAAACACCTCTGCCAAAAGGTCTGGTAGCTATATTCGATGTCAAAGATGATCTGGCTCACCTGCTGCGTTGTTAACTCATTCTATCAAATTTTGAGGACAGGCTTGACATTTGGTCAATCGACCAATATATTCAAAATATGCATTTGGTCATTTGACCAATACCCGTTGAATTCTTGTGTGATATTTGCTGTGCCTGACCAAGGTGAAAAATATTGCTCAAGGTCAAATGTGATAGCAGGTTTACAGACATTCGATGCCTTTACAAGGAAACTCTCGCCATGACTCATATGATCAATATCCAGCCACGTAAGCCGCGGTTTGATTTAAGTGATGTTCCAGTTTTTTGGAACGACGGTGACCCGGTGTTAACACGCTTCTTTGATGCACTTTCTATTCACTTCCCCGATGGAGAGCGTTTTTTTATTCAGTCGGTGCGTAACTATCAGGATCTGGTCACAGATCCTAAACTGAGAGAAGATATCAAAAACTTTTTTCGCCAAGAAGCGCAACATGGCATTGTGCATGACCAGTATAATGCGGTGATGCAGTCGCAAGGCATTCATGTCGAAAAGGTCATCGCAAGATTCAAATTATTTATTCGGCTCTCCCAAAAACACCTGCCCGCCAAGTATCTGTTGGCCATGACAGCTGCCTTTGAACATATTACTGCTGTACTAGGCGAGGGTGCTATGGAGGGTGAGGGTGAGATGTTCAAGAATGCTCATCCCGCAATGCGTGCCATGTTCATGTGGCATGGGGTAGAAGAAGTCGAACACAAAACAGTAGCCTTTGATGTTTACGAAACAGCGGCAGGTGGGGGGTATTTCACCCGCGCATCTGCTTTGATTATCGGAACGCTACTGGTACATGCGGTGGTTGGCTCAGTTCTTTGGCATATGTTGAAAATTGACAAACTACAAGGTCAGCCATTGGTGCTTGCTAAGGGATTTTATCGCCTCTATGGACCACGTGGCCTGATTACCAGACTTATTCCACGCTATCTGGACTGGTTTAAGCCAGGTTTCCATCCTAGCGACACCGAAATCCCAGAAAAGGTTAATTCTTGGCTGGCTGAATATGATAAGCATCAAGACCCTATGGAAGCGTCACGAATTGTTTTTAATGTCCCCATTGCAAAAGCTGTATAGATCAGGAGAGACCGTGAAAGACTCGACTCGACTTGACCAAGTCGAGTAACCTGTCTTATTGATATAATGTTATGAGTCAAACTATGTTGAGTAGTGAATCTACGCGAGTCGAAGTTGCTGACCGCGAGAGAGTATTAGCCGCTTCTGCCAAGCTGTTTCGAGAAAAGGGTTTTGAGCGTACCAGTGTGCGAGAAATTGCCAGTGCTTGTGGTATTCTTCCAGGCAGTCTGCATTACCGCTATCGTAGTAAAGACGATATTTTGGTTGATATGATGCGGCTTGCTATTGAGAGAACTATTTACAGGATTGTTGAGGCGACTTCCGCGATTCAAGATCCACTCAAAAAAATGCAATCGGCACTGCAGACACATGTCGATATCCTTATGTCGGGTGACGATATGGTTTATGTGTTGTTGTTTGAGTGGCGCTCGGTACATGGAGTCGCACGTGAGCAGATTATTGCTGAGAGAGACAGATACGAGCGATATTGGCAGACAATTCTTGATGATCTGCAGTCTTATGGTTGTATCCGAAACGATGTGGATGCAGATCTGTTAAGACTGATTGGGCTAGGAGCAATAAACTGGGCTGCCACTTGGTATAAAGAAAATGGTAAGTACAATCTTGAACAGATCGCGGATGCGATATGGCAGATGATGACAAGAGGCATCCTTAATCCAGATTTTCACGAAGAGGCAAAAAACCTGTGACCAACTATAAGACTCCATCCCGTATCACGCACGCCATCGGGAGGCATTGTGGCAGCTCCGCAATTCGTGATTTGCTCGAGTTTAATGGGCTGAATATTTCCGAGGCCATGTGCTTTGGATTAGGCTCAGGGCTTGGCGTGACCTATTTGGAAATGGCTGACGCCCCTGTGCCATTTTTAGTGCATGTGCGGTCTTTGGGGTTTGAAGCGCGCGTATTTGAAAGTATCGGTATACCCTTTGAGTGGCAAACCTTCGAGTCACCCGAATCGGCAGCCACCGCGCTGGAGAAATGTTTGGATGCGGGTCACCCCACCCTGTTGCTGACGGATATTTTTTATTTACCTTACTTCAACAGCAGCACGCACTTTCCCGGTCACGCCATAGCCGCTTGGTCGAGAAATCCAGAGACAGGTGCGGTATTTGTCACCGATACCGAGCGTCCGAGTGTTTTGTCGGTGACGCGAGAGGCACTGACCCGCGCACGTTTTTCTACACAGCCCCCATTTATTCACTATGGCAATATGTTCACGCCCACCGCGTTTCAAGGCGAAATTACCCCCGAGATGATTACCGGTGTCATCCATGACAACGCCAAGTCATTAGCTGTGAGTGGCATATCGGCACTGGAAACATGGCTGGCCGAACTGAGTCGTTGGGGAGCCACAGGCGATTGGCACTGGACGACCCGATTTGCCTACCAAATTATTGAAAAGCGTGGCACAGGTGGCGGCGGCTTCCGCAAAATGTACGCTGAATTCCTTGATGAAGCGGTTCACTATGACGCAAGTGTACAGCAATATCGACTGCCCCTGTTAATGAGGGCTTGCGAAAAAGCATGGACGGCATTAGCCATGTGTTTGAAGTCTGCCTCGGAAAGCACAAACTTTCCATATGCCGCCATTGAAGAGGCCATTGTGGCGGTGATGCAGGCCGAACGTAATTATACAGATGCCGCCCTTGCACTTTGAGACGTGCCGCTAATTTTTTCGCAATAAAATCAGCCAGCAATGGCGGGAGTTCAAAAATGGACAGTAATAACACGGCACACCTGACCATGGCTAAGGCGTTTTTTGGTACTAATCACCCTTTATTCAATATGTTCAATATTAGTGTTGGTGCAGTGAGCGATGGTCATGCCGAGATGACGATGCCCTTCTCTGAGCAACTCTCTGACCGTAAAGGCTCACTGCATCGAGGGGCTTTGGTGACGCTGCTGGATACGACTTGCGGCTTATCTATTTTTTCGTCATTGCGGTCGTTAGAGCCGATTGCCACTATTGATTTGCGTGTCGATTTTTTGCGACGTATTCCCTCTGCGGTAGGTTTAAAGGCGATAGTGGATTGCATTGGTAGAACCGATACGGTGGCCTTTATCACGGGCCGAGCGGTTGCAGAAGACAGTGGTGAGCTACTGGCTACTGTCACTGGTTCTTTCGCAATCGGCACGATGGGACCCTCTTTTGACAGCAATGAAGCGCGAGGCGAGTGATATGAGTATAGTAAATCAGATGAGCGCGGAAACACCCCCACTAAAATTGTGTGACGAGCCTTTTGTCGATTTTCTAGGTTTTCGTGAGGAAATGCAACATGGAGAAATACAGTACTTTATGGACTTTCGTGATTCGCATATCGGCAACCCGATGATTGGCACGTTTCATGGCGGCATTCTCGCGAGTTTTGGTGAAGTGGCCGCCGCCGCCTATCTTGCCCGTCAGCGTGGTGATAATGAGCTGCCCTTATGCTCCACGATGACCTTTGATTACCTGCGGCCAGCATTTATAGGTACGTTACAGGCAGTCCCCAGTATTGTTCGTGCGGGTCGGCGCATTACGACAGTATCGGTTCAGTTACTACTTGATGGCAAGTTGGTTTGTATCGGTCGATTCCTGTTTACGGTTAGCAGCAAATAAAATTGGAGCAAGCTCAGTTCAGGATGCCGACCCTGTTTTACTCAGAAAAATTTTCAATAGATAGACGGCTTTGTTGCACAAACCTATCTGTAAAGGCTTTTTCAGCGATATAATTTTCAAATGAAGAAGCCTACACACAAAATCTACCGCACAACCAATTGGCCCGCATATAACCGA
>NZ_JBPKBJ010000131.1:0-4346 GCF_051390655.1 Acinetobacter sp. P1(2025) | reverse complement strand
CTCGGTTATATGCGGGCCAATTGGTTGTGCGGTAGATTTTGTGTGTAGGCTTCTTCATTTGAAAATTATATCGCTGAAAAAGCCTTTACAGATAGGTTTGTGCAACAAAGCCTGCTGCTATTGTTAAGCGCTGGTATGAGCTTGAAAAGCGGACTCCGGCATTCGACATTAATAATCCACTACATCTTCTTAATGCTATCGAAGTGCAAGCAAAGCAGAATCTACAACTCACTTCAGAAAACAAAGTCCTCACCAAAGCTATCGAGACGATTACTCACACCGAGCACGGCGTTAAGTTCCAACAGGCATGCAAAATTTTAAATACTAAGCAGCATATTTTAGCCAAATGGCTACGTGAACATGGTTGGGATCGGTATCTTAATGATGCTCGTGCTTCAACCTACTACAGTGAAAGTCGTGGCTATTGTGAAACTAAATACTCCCATAAAGAAGGTGTAAAGCCTTCAGGTCAATCATACAGTTACACACAGACTGAGTTCTTCATATTGCCAAAAGGTATGCAGATCCTAGCTAAAAGGTTTGGGGATCGGCCATGAATTTTCAAAATATTTTCTGTTTAAGGCTTCTCAAATCAAAAATGATCGGCTATATTGATTTTGTTCGGTGCAAAATCATCGAATTAGCTTTGGTCGGCTATTACTATAAAGGCGCATACAGTCCGCTTCGGGCTTTTTTTGTGCGTAATATCTCTATGCGTTCGCATGTTATGGCGGAGCTGGAGGGGGACACTTTCGAGTGTGCTGGGTTCCTTTGTAGCCAGTCGACCAACCCCTTTCAGCTTTGCCACCCTCACTTGGTCGTGAATGGCAAGGCTCCAATTTACAAAGGAGCGCATTCATCATGAACGCTAAAGTACAAATTCAATTTCCAGAACAATCAATTCCTTTTTACAGTGTCGCTGATATTATCAGTGCCTATTCACTTGCATCTGAAGCTGCCACACAACTTCGAACTTTGGCTAACCAGATCAACAAAGCAACGGCTTTCGTTAAAGCATTTGTACAAGAAAATGATAAAGCCGACTCCTCTGCTTTTGCTGAACTAGAAAATCTAATAATAATTTCCCAGCAGCTTGCTAACAGTCAAGCAGACACTTACATGCGTGAACTTAACAGACATACGCATAAGCCTGATGATCAGTACGATGCTGGTGATCTGTACGATGCATACTCATTAGCTTATGAAAATACATCATGGCTTGAGACCATGTTTTATGAAGCTAAAGATGAAGTCGAAATAATCAAAGAGGCTATAAAGCAAAATACTCATGGCGCCGTCTTCGCGACTCTTGAACGCTTAATTCATATCGCCGCGTACTTGGCCGAAACTCATAGCAATACATTCGACATTGAACGCGAAAAGTATGAAGCAGAATGGGAGGCTACTAAAAATGGATAAGCCTTCTCGAGATTTGAATAAAACAGCACAAGCAGAAGAAGCCACTCCACCAAGGAACCCACTTCCTCCCACATATCCTAGCCTGGTGAAAATTACAGGCGAACGGCTGCTAAATGCGCTAAGCAAAATTTATCAGCAAGGAGGATCCAGTGAGCATTGATGCAACACGGTGGGCTTGGGCTGCTCCAGTAAATAACTCATCACAACGTCTCGTTCTGCTTTCATTAGCAGATCGGGCTGGTGAAGAGCATACGGCTTGGCCAAGCATAGAGCGCCTGGCTAAAGATACCGTGTTGGATAAAAAAACAGTTCAAAAAGTTATTTTAGAGTTAATTAAACTTGGTCTGGTCGAAGATACTGGAGAGCGCACAGGACCTACCAGACGTGTTCGTGTTCTCAAGCTCAACGGCGTAAAGGGTCGCGAGGAATACACCCAAAATCTAGATGATGCTAATACACCCAAAAACGGGAACATTAAACAATCCCAAAAACCGAATTATTCCAAAAATGGAAACATTCTCGAAAGTGGTGCTTTGAATAACCCCAAAAACGGGATGTTGAATGATCCCAAAAACGGGGTGCAGAACCTATCAGGGAATCTACCAATGAATCTCTCTCAAGAGCATGACTGGATTCCTGATGTGGATCAGTTGATAACAAAGATAAAGATGGCAGGTCACAGCAACAATATAGACCTAATCTTTGGCCTACCTAGCTTTGAATTCGAGCTGAGTGCATTCAACTCTTATTTTGATAACAGCGGACTATCTGACAGTAAAAAACTTCATAAGTTCACGGCTTGGATCGTAGACAAGTTTGAACGCTACAAAAAGCAGAATCCTGAATATGGCATTCTGTCTCCGACCGGACAGCAAGCTAATACTGCTCAACCAGTTCTTAATTTACCGACTAAGCCTAAGAGCCTATTAGGAGGTCCTCAATGAATACGCCGATTCATAACATTGCAATTGAACAGTGTGTACTTGCTGCATTGATGACTGTTTCAAATTCGTATAGCCAAGTTGAAAATCTACTGACCGAGGAAGATTTCCACGCTACACGCCACAAACTAATTTTTCAGGCCATAGTAGATCTTGATTCTAAAAATTCACCATATGACGCCGTATTGGTTAACCAGTGGTTAGAAATGCGTAACTATTCTGAAGCTGCCGGTGGTGAGCAATACATCATGCAAATTTTCGGTGATGCCCCTTCCAGCTTTTCTAACCTGGTGTCTTATGCTGAGAAATTGAAGGATCTTACGACATGCAGACAAGTTGAAGCACAAGCCTATAAAGTCATTCAAAGTGCTCGTAATTTGACTGTAAGTCGTGGTGATTTAGTTTTGAATGCTCAGACAGCCTTTGCGGAAATAAGTACAGAACAAGGTAGTGAAAACCTTTTCCATATCCATGATGCTGCAAACAATACGTTTCTTGAGATGCATCGGAAAATGGAAGCCGCGATTGCTGGTAAAACACTAATTAATGGTATTCAGACTGGAATATATGACCTTGATAAAAAGCTTGGTGATGTTGAGCCTGGTTGTCTAATGGTAGTGGCTGCACGTCCAGCAATGGGCAAAACAACGATGCTCCAGCTCATTGCAAATCATGTAGCAGTCATTCAGAAAAAGCCTGTACTTATAATGTCTGGCGAAATGCCTAAAGAGCAGATCGCCATGCGTCTCTGTTGCGCGATTGCACCGGCAGATATTGGAGTAGTACGCAATTCCCCTCATCTACTACCTAAAGAGGAATTTACAGCATATACAAACGCCGTTGCGATGCTTCAAAAGGTACCAATGCATATCAATGATACTTCCCGTCCATCTATTGCAAATATCAGGGAATCTATCCGTAAAGTAAAACATCAGTACGGCTCCGTCGGTGTGGTACTCGTGGATTACCTTCAGATCATGAAGACTACAAAACAGTTTGCCCGAGAAGATTTAAAAATCGCCTACTTCACTGGTGAACTTAAAGCCATGGCCAAAGAATTTAATTGCGTCATAGTCCTGTTATCTCAGCTCAACCGTGAACTAGAGAAGCGTCAAAACAAACGCCCAATGCTGTCAGATCTACGCGAATCAGGTGCAATTGAACAGGATGCAGACCAAATCATTTTCTTATACAGGGATGAGGTTTATAACAAGGAATCTCAACATATAGGGATTGCTGAGGCCATAGTAGGGAAAAATAGACACGGTGCACCTGGCACTGCATATATGCATGCTCATTTAAAATACTGCCAATTCTCAAATTTGGATGGTAATGCATTAGAACAAATACACGGAGTCTCCTCATAATGTATGTTTATGATTTAAATTTTGACAGTACTGTGCAAGCTGGTGGTTTACCCCAACGCTTTAGAAAACTTAAGAGTGAAAAGAAGATAAAGCAGTTTCTTGTGAAAAGACGTGGATATAAAACGCCTGACTTTGGACGAATGATTTTAGATTTACGTAACCTTGGCTGGTCTCATGAAAAAATATCTTATGTATTAGATGTAAGTCCAAGTGCTATATCGAGTTGGGCAACTGGCAGCATTCCAAACTACGAACACGGAGATGCTTTCATAGATCTATGGCGAAGTGAAACTGGTATTAGTAGAGAACCACGTGAGGGCGAGTGGCAAACTTATAAATACAAAATTGGACAATTAGAACTAATTTAAGAATTTTAACTAATCCAAATAGCTTATAGATGACTACTCTATAAATTGGTCATCTACAAACTATTTTGTATGAGTAACAACAAACCTTCAATATGAGTAACAGGAATGAAACTACAAGAGTAACAGGAATGAAACTACAAGGGCTTTGTTGCACAAATAGACGAAAGGTAGAGTTGTTCTAATCTTCAGATATTTATGCAACAGCCACCGTTTTAGCTGTACCAAGTTGAGTAAATTTATTCAAAATATCG
>NZ_JBPKBJ010000130.1:0-4411 GCF_051390655.1 Acinetobacter sp. P1(2025) | reverse complement strand
AGAAGAAATTATTTAGACCAATGATCAAAAACTTCATTGATGACTTTATTCTCGATAAAAATCATCTGCTACCACAGAGAGTCTATAAATAATAGTGCGTAAGTCCTATCTTAAGTGAATCGAATCATTTTACACTGATTCACGATACCCTCAAACTATTCCCCGATATTAAAATCACCTGTCAAAATACTGTTCAACCTACAAGCAGTATAATTTTTTCTTTGAAAAATCTGATTTTTTAAATGATTTTTATACTAAACAAGAATCATTAGCAGATTTAGGTACAATATTGTGTGCATTCATATTATAATTTTGCGCAATTCTTCGTATACTGAAAACATGATTAAATAACACGAATGCACAACATACCATTCGGTTAAATTATTATTTTGTTGAGGCCTAGTTTGAAAACTATTTATTCAGCCCTAGTCATTGCAATTAGTGCAAGTTTAACCAGCTGTGCAATTACATCTGGCTTCCAAACCTACGATTTGCCAGATGAAGGGGTTTATCAAACAGAATTAGGCACCACCATTAATGTCTTTAAAATTCGTCAAGATACCATTAATGCTTTACAGCCTGCTGTACCTGATATCAAACATGAAGTAGCACATCTTTTTCAAAGTAAACCTCGTCCCTATTTATTAAGCCCTGGTGATGTCCTTTCCATTTATTTATGGGCGTACCCAGAAATTACGCCAGCAACAAATAATGTTAGTAACGAACAATCCACACGTGCCAACGGTTTTCAAATTGACCAAAATGGAGACATCACTTTTCCTGTGATTGGTCGTTATCATGCTGCTGGAAAATCATTGGCAAAAGTACAACAAGATTTGCGTCAACGATTTAGCAAATATCTCAAACACCCTGACGTTGTGGTTCGTGTCTTATCGTATCAAGGTCAATATTACTCAGTCATGGGCGCTGTCGCCAAAGGTGGACAATTTTATCTGACTGATCAGCCGACCAGTGTTTATGCCGCGATTGGTCTGGCAGGTGGTGTTAATGCCAACTCAGGTAACCACGCGTCATTGACTTTAGTACGTAACGGCGTGAATTATCCACTCAACGCCATTGAACTTGAACGTGCTGGCCTTTCACTGCATCAACTTCAATTGCAAGCCAATGACACCTTATATGTCAACGCACGTGAAAACGAAAAAGTTTATGTACTTGGTGAAGCTGAAAAAAATCAATCGATTATTTTACGTGATCAAGGCATGAGTTTAGGCGACGTCTTAGGTGAAAGCCTAGGGATCGATCCACTGACATCAAGTCGTAGTAAAATTTACGTCATTCGTACTCATCCGAATTTACAAGTCACCGAAATGTTCCATTTAGACTTAAGTCACTTGGGCGATCTTGGACTTGCTAACCAATTTAAAATGCGTAGCAATGATATTGTGTATGTCGATGTTTCAGGTTTAGCGCGTTGGCAACGTGTGATCAACCAAGTGATTCCTTTCTCAAACATTATTTATAATATTGATCGCTTGGGACAATAATGCATTTTCAGAATATTTTGGTCGTCTGTGTTGGGAATATTTGTCGAAGCCCAATGGCCGCTTATTTTCTGAAACAACTCTGCCCTGACAAAAAAATTTCATCTGCAGGTATCTCTGCTATGGTGGGTCATCCCGCAGATGAAAAAGCACAACAGGCAATGCAAAATTTCGGCATTGCAATGCATGATCATATTGCCCAGCAACTCAATAGTGAGCTTTTACAAAAAGCAGATTTAATCTTGGTCATGAGCAATCGACAACAACAACATATTGAACGTCAATGGCCATTTGTCAAAGGTAAAATTTATCGTTTGGGGCATTGGCAAAGCACAAATATTGCTGATCCATATCAACATGATCAATCGGTCTTTAACGAAAGTTGCGAACTCATTCAACGCTGCGTCAACGACTGGAAACAAAGAATTTAATTTTATAGCTGATCCCTTATGAGCCAAAACCAATCATCCGAAGACACCATTGATTTAAAAGAATTATTTTTCTCATTGATTGCTCAGTGGAAACTCATCGCATTATGCGTGATTTTGAGCTTAATTTGCGCATTATTGTATTTAAGAATTACACCTGAAACCTATGCCGTCAATGCATTGGTACAAGTCGAAGAAAGTAAAGGGACCTCGGCTGCCCTATTGGGTGATTTGGCAAATATGGTCGATCAAAAACAACCTGCTCAAGCAGAAATCGAGATTTTAAAATCACGAATGGTTTTGGGTAAAGTGATTGATGAATTAAATCTGAATATTCAAGTGGGTGCACTGAATAATGGCCTATTTAATCGTATTATTTCACCTGAAAATGCAGTCATCACATACGACCACAAAGGTGTTATTTACCAAGATCAAAATAAAAAATTAGATATTCGTCAATTTGAAGTCCCAACTCAATATCAAGATAAAGCACTGACTTTAAAATTTGAAGGCCAACAATATCAGCTTATTGATCCAATCTTGCAACAAGTTGTCTTTCAAGCACCGATTAATCAAATTAGTCAAAGTAAAGCTGCTGCATCAGATGCTTGGAAAGTGGGTATTTTCACTCAAGATCAATTTGATGAGCCATTTTCAATTACACGTCAGTCCTTACCCGCTGCTGTAAATAGCATTATGACGAACCTTTCAGTTGCCGAAAAAGGGAAATTAACAGGGATTATTGGGCTTAATTATCAAGGTGAAAACAAAGCGCATTTGGTCAAAGTCCTCAATGCCATTTTGAGTGCCTATAGCCAACAAAACGTAGAACGTCGTTCAGCGGAAACTGCACAAACGCTACAGTTCTTAAATGAACAACTGCCTGAACTGCGTCAACAACTTGATACTGCAGAACGTGAATTTAACGTTTTTCGTCAGCAATACAATACAGTTGATGTCAACCAAGAATCTCAGCTTTATTTAAATAAGAGTGTCACGCTAGAAACGCAAAAAGCCGAAATTGAACAAAAACGTGCTGAAGCAGCGTCAAAATACACCTCTGCTCACCCGACGATTCAAGAATTCGATGCGCAGTTGGCAAGCGTGAATCAAGAAATTGAAAGCTTGAACAGCACACTAAAACAATTACCTGATTTACAACGCCGTTATTTACAACTGTATCGTGAAGTAGAAGTCAAAACCCAACTTTATACATCATTATTGAATTCATCCCAACAACTTAAAATTGCCAAGGCCGGTGAAATTGGTAACGTTCGGATTATTGATACTGCAGTTGAACCAATTCAGCCGATTAAGCCAAAAAAATTAATGATTCTGGTACTGTCGCTGTTTGTGGGTGGCTTTATTGGGGTATTGATTGCCCTTCTACGTAATATGATGCGCTCAGGCATTAAAGATGCGTCACAATTAGAAAATGAATTGAACTTACCCGTATATGCGACTGTACCTCGTTCACCGATTCAAGAAAGTCGCATTAAGTTGCTTAAAAAACACAAAGCCACACCTATTCTTGCAATTAAAAATAGTGATGATGTTGCGATTGAAAGCCTACGCAGTATGCGTACTGCAATTCATTTTGCCCTAAGCTCTGCTAAAAACAATATCATTATGTTATCTGGGCCTGCACCAGAGGTGGGTAAATCATTTGTTTCCGCGAACCTTGCTACGATTTTAGCGGGCAATCAAAAACGTGTCTTACTCATTGATGGGGACATGCGTCGTGGTAACTTACACCTGTATTTTAACCGCACCCATGAAAATGGTTTAGCCGATTATTTAGCTGAAACAGATACCCTATCCAATGTTATTCACTCAACTGAAGTTGAAGGTTTAGATTTTATCGCACGTGGTAAAAACCCAACCCACCCTTCTGAACTTTTAAGCCCCGATCGTTTTAAAGAAATGCTCGATACCTTAAGTCCATTGTACGATCATATTATTATCGATACACCGCCAGTACTTGCGGTGACTGACGGTATTATTGTGTCTCAATATGCGGGTGTGAATATTCTACTTGCGCGTTTTGCTAAAACAGGCATGAAAGAAATGGAAATCGCTATCTCACGCTTTGAACAAGCGGGGGTGAAAGTCGATGGTCTAATTCTGAATGATGTACAACGCGGTGGTGGTTATGGCTATGGTTATAATTACACCTATGCCTATTCTGCCAAAAAAGGTCTGGATTAATCACAAAAAGCCCAACAAATGTTGGGCTTTTTAAACGTTCATCTAGTTGATTGTATACATAATGTTGAAAAATTCAGTCACTTATAGCACTTCTTTAAATTTCAGCTTATATTAACTTGGACAATTTTTTCATCCCGATAAATTCGAGATTTATTATTTTTCTTTGTACACGACAAAAAAAGATAACTCATTGAAATAATGGCATAATACTTGTTTTCTGACGACGAATATGATGACACATTTCAATGAGTTACATCTCATCTTAAACAA
>NZ_JBPKBJ010000129.1:0-4440 GCF_051390655.1 Acinetobacter sp. P1(2025) | reverse complement strand
TGAATTTTATGATCGACATTTCTCAAAAGTAATGGCAGCATAATTTAAATATTTAGAGCGGATTTATCACTTATAAAACTAGATTGAGTGGTCTAATTAACGGAACCACATCAGAATCAGAAGCGAAAGTATGGTCTGGATCAAAACTTAAAGCACAGTTAATGCAATTGTGATTCGATTATGCATAAAAAAGCGTATAGCATCTCTATACGCTTTTTTTGATAAAAATCTTAGATCAGACTGTTTTTACAGCATCTTGAGGGGCAAATTTCGTAATTAATACGCCGAATATAGTCGCGAAGAAATACATGAAAATGGAATATACCGCGGCAGGCATCGCGATGGTGGTACTTGCCATAATGGTGAGAGCAATCGTCATGGCTAAAGTGCTGTTATGAATCCCGATCTCAAATGCACATGCACGTGCTTGATATGAACTAATGCCTAACATTCGTGGCACGAAATATCCAACCATTAAACTAATAGCACAGAATAGTGCGGTTGCTAAACCAATCTGTCCCAAATAATCTATCAAGTTGCTTCGCTCTTTAATAATTGCGCCTAGAATGATAATCAGCAGAAAAACCACGGCAAAGATTCGTACAGGACGATTCAGTTTTTCAGCAACATGCGGTGCATAATGACGAATAATCATTCCGATGCATACAGGCACTAAAATAATCAGAAAAACTTGTAAAACCTTAGTAAATTGCAGACCGACTTGCTGTCCTTCATTCATAAAATGTAGAATCGAAAAATTTACAATTAAGGGTAGGAACACCGCTGCGATAATAGCGTTAATAGCAGTTAAAGTAATATTAAGTGCAATATCACCTTTATATAAATAGCTAAATAAATTGGCTGTCGTACCGCCAGGTGATTCAGCCAATAGCATCAAACCGACTGCTAAAAGCGGTGGTAAAGCAAGTATTTTACAAATTAAAAACGCGATGCCCACCAATAAAATGAGTTGGCAGAACAATGCAATTAAAACAGCTTTAGGGTGTTTGCTGACTCGTGCAAAGTCTTTAAGTGTTAGTTCTAGCCCCATACCTGCCATAACGATGGCTAAGGCGATAGGCAAAAATATTGTGATCAGTCCTGAATCCATAAACCGTGCTTTCCTAAATGAATTTTATTTTGATAAATAATTGATATCGTTTTAAAAGTGACCATCATCGCGTACAAATCAAGGATGATCTAAGTTTCGATCTAGCACTTTAAACATATATTTATTTGAAAATCTGTCAACTACACGACAATTGATATTTTTATGTGAATTTCTAATAACTAAAAAGGCAAGTACAACTCGTGTACTTGCCTTTACTTTAAACTGACTTATCGAGATAAATAAGCTTTTTTAAATTTTAAAAGAAACCCGCTGGTTTAGTTGAGTAGCTCACCAATAGGTTCTTGGTTTGTTGGTAATGGTCTAACATCATGCGATGGTTTTCACGACCAATACCTGATTTTTTGTAACCACCAAATGCCGCATGAGCAGGGTAAATGTGATAACAATTTGTCCATACACGACCCGCTTCTATTGCACGACCTGCACGGTATGAAGTATGTGCAGAACGTGACCAAACTCCAGCTCCTAAGCCATAAATGGTTTCATTGGCAATTTTGATTGCTTCATCAAAATCTTTGAAAGTGGTCACTGACAATACAGGTCCAAAAATTTCTTCTTGGAAAATTTGCATACTGTTGTGTCCTTTGAACACCGTCGGTTCAATATAGAAACCTTCACCAACTTCTTTACGAGCACCACCACCTACAAGTACTTCAGCGCCTTCCTCGCGACCTGTGCTGATACAACGTAGAATTTTCTCTTGCTGTTCTAAGGAAGCCTGAGCGCCAACCATGGTTTCAGTATCTAATGGATGACCCAACTTAATTCGTTTTACTCGCTCGATTGCCTTTTCTAAAAACTTATCTGCGATACTTTCTTGAATTAAGGCACGAGAAGGACAAGTACATACTTCACCTTGATTCAATGCAAACATTGCAAAGCCTTCTAGCGCTTTATCAAGATATTCATCATCTTTGTCCATCACATCTTCAAAGAAGACATTTGGTGATTTACCCCCAAGCTCCAAGGTGACTGGAATAATATTCTCAGTTGCATATTGCATGATGAGCTGACCGACTTGAGTAGAACCAGTAAATGCAATTTTAGCAATACGAGGACTAGTTGCTAATGGTCGACCCACTTCAGCACCAAAACCATTAACAACGTTGAGAACACCTGGTGGAAGTATGTCTTGGATCAGTTCTAAGACCAGTAAAATACCCACAGGTGTCTGTTCTGCTGGTTTTAAAACAATACAGTTACCCGCCGCGAGTGCTGGTGCGAGTTTCCAAGCAGCCATCAAAATCGGGAAGTTCCAAGGAATGATTTGACCTACAACGCCTAAAGGCTCGTGAAAGTGGTAGGCAATCGTATCTTCATCAATCTCTGAAATTCCGCCTTCTTGTGCACGAATACATCCAGCAAAATAGCGGAAGTGATCTATCGCTAACGGGATGTCCGCGGCTAAAGTTTCACGTACTGGTTTACCATTGTCCCAAGTTTCTGCAACCGCAAGAAACTCAAGGTTTTGTTCCATACGATCCGCTATTTTTAATAAAATATTTGAACGCGTTGTAGCAGAGCTTTTATTCCATTCAGCTTTTGCTTTATGTGCTGCATCGAGAGCAAGTTCAATGTCTTCAACTGAAGAACGAGGGATCTTTGTAAACACTTTGCCATCGACAGGTGAAACATTATCGAAGTATTCTCCTCTTACAGGAGCTACCCATTGATCGCCAATAAAGTTCTCATATTGAGATTTAAATTGGACTTTTGAACCAGGTTGGTTAGGATCGATGTAACGCATATATAAATTCCTTTGCTTATAATTGATTTAACGATCTACAGCTTTGGTATAAGGTACTTTTGTACGTTATTTCTTTAGGATATAAGTGCGAAGGTTGGAGAAAGGTTGGAAACCATGATCAAGTGTGAGGGATACACAAATGTTTACAAAACAAGAGTTATTGCAACATCGTTCGTCCGTTGATCAGCTAAAAAAACAAAGTAGTCTGTCGCCACAAAATGCTGAAAAACTTGGTCAAAGTATTGCGAGTTCATGGCAGCGATCTGTTTCGTCCTCGATTCCTAAAGAACGCTTAGCAGCACCACTATTAAGTCAAAATAAAAAGAACAAAAGCAGTTTGGATCTGGCACTTGAAACTTGCTCCGATGAACTGAGTCATATTGCAGAACAATCCTCAATGGTTATCGCGGTAGGTGACGTTGGAAGTACGATTATTTGGACTGCATCTAGTAATCAAATGCAAAGTGCAGCTGAAAAAGTGCATTTTATTGCAGGTGGGCAGTGGGCTGAAGATATGGTCGGAACCAATGCTCTAGCACTTTCTTTAAAGACTCAACAATCAAGTTGTGTGTTCTCAAATGAACATTACATGGAGTCTATTCATGATTGGGTCTGCTATGCAGCACCAATTTTAGACCCGTATTCAAAACAGGTATTGGGTGTCGTTGATTTATCTACGACATGGAAAAAACACAATACACTCGGTGTATTGGCTGCTGAACGATGTGCATCTATTATTCAAACTGCTTTAATCGAACAACAACGCCAACGTTTATATATTCGTGCCTTTGCCACGCCTCAAATTATTTTTAACCATAAATCATTGGTATTAACTCCAAGACAGGTCGAGATATTAGTCATTTTAGCCTTATGTCCAAATGGCTTGAATTTAGAGAATTTACATCAAGCATTATATGGTGAGCGTAAGGTGAGTATCGGTACGCTCAAAGCTGAAATGTCTCAACTACGGGATATTTTAGGTGGTATGTTGGGTTCTCGCCCATATCGTCTACTGGCTGATGTTGAAGCTGATTTTCTGTCAGCAGAGCAGGCTTTAGATGCAGGTTATGTCGCGTCTGCACTTCAATTATATAAAGGTGTTTTCCTCTCTAAAACTGAAAGTCCATTTTTATGTGCATGGCGTGATTGTCTTGAGTCTCGTTTAAGTGATGCTATTTTCAAAACTAAAGAAACAGACCTACTCCTTAAACATGTGGCCCATTTCCCAGAAGCAATCGATGCTGTAGAGCGTTTAATGGAATTGTTCCCGAGCGAACATCCTGCACGCTTATCTTTGAGTAAGTTTAAAGACGTATATTGATTGAATATTTGAGATTAGAATTATCTAGCGTTAATTAAAAACGAAATTTACTTTGCCTGAAAAAAACTTAATCTTCTGTAGAAAGATCAAAAATTAAATAATTATTGTTTACTTTGAATTTTACTTTATTAGGACTTACGCACTATTATTTATAGACTCTCTGTGGTAGCAGATGATTTTTATCGAGAATAAAGTCATCAATGAAGTTTTTGATCATTGGTCTAAATAATTTCTTCTGCC
>NZ_JBPKBJ010000128.1:0-4680 GCF_051390655.1 Acinetobacter sp. P1(2025) | reverse complement strand
TATTTTGATCTAACATGTATTTCTCCAAATTCTCAGCAATTCAATCAGCTAAATTCTTTCAATGGGGCTATAGTACGCAAATTATTTAAATAGGTAAAACAGGTTGTTTTTATAATATCAATCGAACAAACCGAACATAACAAACTTATAGATCAAGTTTCTGCGTAATTCGATATCGACGGTTTTTAAAATGCTTAGCTAGCATGTACAAAACCACACTCATTGCGAGATTGATAATTAGAAAGACCAACAAAAAGAAATTCACGTACTTTGAAATTTTTTCTGCTTGCTGCGCTTGGATATCTAGCGGTTGAGTAATCAAAGTAATACTTTTCCCATACAACTGTTGTTGCATTACCCACAATTGTTCAGGCTTAAAATCATATTTACTAAATTCAGTGGGAACTTTTTTCTCAGCTTCGATCAATTGATTGACATAAATATTCGCAGTTTTACGATCAATCGGATCATGTAACAAAGCGACCTGAGCTAAGACATAAGCTTTTTCTGTTTGAGAGATATTTATATCTTGTAAATCTTGAGCAATTTGGCTTTCAACAATATTTATTTGATAGCTCATCCAACGCTGATAAGCTTCTTCTGTTTCGTTCTTCCAGTCATATTGAATATAGCTTAATCCTGACCATAGCAACATAAACGAAATGATCCATGCCAAAAAACGCTGTGTCCAAGCTTGAAATCGCTGTTGGAAGAACTTAAATTTCTTCACCCAACGCACAATTAGAAATGCACCAACAAAGGAAACAAGGACTTTCAGAAACAGCCAACCAAACCAAGAAAGAAGATTGAAAAAATAATCCACAGGTTGTTTAAAAGGTACCAACTCTTGTACTTGGTATGGTAAATCCAAACTCTGAACATGTAATGAAAGATCAAAAAACCGATAAATAAATTCTTTTTGTAGAAAGAATGCCGCAATAGTTAAAACCATCAAGACTATACTTGCAGCAAGTCCAATAACTATATTGCGTTGGCGTTTTTTCAACACTTGTAAACGCTGATCAATAGGTTCCACACTTAAATCATTTATGGGTGACAATGATCTTTCCTTTCATAATAAATTTTAAGATTTAGGCGTTTGCCCACTATTTTCCAGAACGAGATGATTAAGACTTTCTTGCAATGCACGCAAACGCGTTGTTGCTTCAGTTCTTTTTTGCATTCCTTCTTTCTGGATTTGGATGACATCATTTACTGTTTTAATGAGGGTGTTTTGAACATGTTCAAGTGTTTCAACATCAATCACTGAACGTTGATTCGCTTTTGCAGTATCAACTGAGTTTTGATGCAATAATTCCGCATTTCGACGAAGTAAATCATTGGTCGTGTCATCAATCGCTTTCGCTAATTGCACACTATTTTTCTGTTCTTGTAGTGAAATCGCTAAACTAATCTGATTCTTCCAAGCTGGTAAGGTAATATTTTTTATTGCATAGAACTTATCAACCAACATCAAATTATTAGATTGAATAATACGAATCATAGGTAGGGTTTGCATTGCAGATTGTTGCAGTACTTGTAAATCACTCACCCTTTTTTCAAGATTATTCGCTAAATGATTGAGATCATAAATTTGTTGCGTGGTCTGCTGATCTTGCTCTTGATTAGTTAAGGCCACAATTTGCTGTTGAATATCTTGTTGCTTCAGTTGTCCTGCTGCGATATAAACACCCAACTGTTTATACTCTTCCTGCACAGCATCAAACATTTTGTCCAAAGTTCCAACACGTGCTTTCAAACCAGATTGTGAACTCTCAATTTCTTTGACTAAAGCATCAATCTGTTCTTTGGTCGTATTAAAATGCTGATCAAAACTTTGCTTTGCGCTTTTAAATTTACTAAGTAAACCACCAAAAAATCCTGAACTTTTAGACTTATTCAAAATACTCGAAGTATTTAATTGCTGAGCAACCTGAACGACCTGATTTAATTTTTGCCCTGTTGCATCTAAATCTTTATTTTGAACTAGATCAAGCAACTCGTCTGTATAAGTCGATGTTTTATTGGCAATATTTTTCCCATATTCAGCTACAACAGTTGTGCTTATCTCAGCGAGTTCCTTATGTGCATCCATCACCTCCGCAAAATCATGCGGTTGCAATCCTAGCTCTTTTAAATTCAATTGTTCAAAGCGTTCCTCTTGTTTTAATTCGACTTGAGTTGACGCTTGAGTCAATTCTGAACCTGACATACTTTTCCCCTCTTATTTCTCTAATGATTTTTTAAGATTTTGAATCAAATCTTCTCGACTTTTATCCAATTTTTCAAGAGTGATGCTTGAATTTGAGTGACGACTTTGCTGTAAATGATATTGCCATGCTGGAATCAAAACTTGCTGAGCTTCTTTAAATCGATCTAATAAACTAAAAGATAAATGCTGAGATAACTGCATTTGTTTGATCGCAATATCATTACTCGTTTGTAAAGTTTGTAAGGTATTCACTCTTTTAGACAATCGCTCAAGAAAATGATCTAAAGTTTTTTGGCGACTAAACTCAGGATATTCATTCAAAAACTCTTGAGCTGCGCCAATATAGGCTGCCATTTGTTCTCGTAAGCCCAATACCTGCTGTATTCGTGATTGTGACTTCTGTATTTCTATTTGCAGTTTTTGACTTAAATGATTTGCCTCATCAATTAAACGATCAAGGTCTTTTAAATATTTGACCTGACCTGCATCATACTCCACATCAATGCCGAGCCATTTTTGCAATGCATTGAATCGACGACCACGTAGATACTTTTTTGAGAGTGACAGCTGTTGAATAATCTGTGAGATAACCGCACTTAACTGTTGATTTAATTTAGGGTCAATACCATTCAGTAAAACACTTTGAGCTTGAACTAAATGATCGGCATAGGCATTCAAACGATGCGGATCATCCATCAAAGGCAATAGATCATTTCGCTTAATCGCTAAAAGCTGCTCGTGATCAAGCGAAATCTGAGACAGAGGTATCAAGTCGAGTTCTATGGGCATATAAGTAAAAATGGTAAGAACAAATAAATTTGAACAAACTTAGTTTTAGCATGTTCTTACCAATTCTCATACTGAATTGTTGTTATGTTTTGCTGCTCTATTCGTTGTTATTTCTAAAATTTTTTATTGCTTTGGAATTGCATATGTACCGATAACATGAGCAACAGGCTCATCGTCTCCAACTGAATACAACCATACCTCACCAGTCACCAAGGTTTTGCCGACTTTAATCAATTTACAAACAGCTTTGATATTTTGCATTCCGTTTGGTTTGCGGAAAAAGTTAATCGTCATATTGGTTGTGACTGCCATGGCCACCAATCCCAAGTCACCTAAAATCGCAACATACAATGCAAAATCAGCTACAAGCATCAATGTTGGCCCAGACACAGTTTGTCCGGGACGTAAGTCACTTTGATCGACACGATATAATAGCTCTGCACCTTTTGGGGTAATCTCCACAATTGATGTTTTTTCCAGTGCTTGTGGAAACTCTTTGGCTAAAAAACTAATGATGTGTTCTTTTGCTAATAGCATATCTATTCTTCTATTCTTGAATTAATCAGCTTGGTTGGATAGTTCATGCAAAACTTGCCAATACGTTGGCGGTTCTTCTACATGTCCGCGCTCACGTAACATCTGATGCATTTTCGGTAATTTGAAATATGGAACAGCAGCCATAAGATGATGTTCTTTATGATAATTAACATGTATTGGCGCGACTAATGCGCGTGCTAAATATCCTGCTTTAGTTGTACGTGTATTTGTTAAAGCACTATTGCTCGTTGGCATTCCTGCATGTTCAGCCATTGAACGGACACGGAGAAACAAAGGAAATGGGGTGAGATATGCCAAGACCCACAATGCATACAATTTAGGATGACCTGAAGCCCACAATGCTCCGAAAATAGCTGCGTTAGTGGCTATCGCTCCACCACTATTTTTTATAAATGTTTTTGCATAATCGCTCCAATGTCGTCCATCTTGAGGAATCCAACGGCGATCATTTGAAACTGTCCATTCCATCTTCTCAATATCCATCAACACTCGCCCAATCGCAAATTTAATTCCCGTTAAACCAGATAAATCCCGAATAAATTTGCGCATTAATGATTTTTTGGAAGTTGGAAAGCCCGAAACCAATGTTAGATCAGGATCATCGACAGTAGAGGTTTTACTGTGATGACGGATATGATGAGCGCGATATTTATGTAAATCATTCCAAATCGGACGAGCACATAACCAATCAGTTAATGTGTCATTTAACCACTTAGTTTTAAATAAACTTTGATGAGAAGCATCATGCATAAGAATAGCCAGCGCTAATTGCCTACCAGCAAGAATGATTAGAGCTGCAATACATAATAATAATTTACCCCAAGCTGGCGCATAGTCCCAGAAGCTGGCTACTGCAGCAAAGGTACCGCCAATCACAGCCCAAGTTGAGAAGACAGCCCAGCCCCCATGTAAATCTGATTTACTTGTTAGCTCACTGATTTCGTCTCTTGTGAATAGATCACTGATAGCAACACGCGTATTCATATCCTTATCCCATATTTTTTTAATCGCAGATTCAAATCCCAAGTGCAACACATTTGTAGTTAGTTGAAAAAGTTAGGTGTATTCATAGAATCATTAGACTTTTTCAACTCGCAATTGGAAAGCACACAATGAAGAAA
>NZ_JBPKBJ010000127.1:0-5195 GCF_051390655.1 Acinetobacter sp. P1(2025) | reverse complement strand
GTTGACGTAAAGCCTGATTGTACTCAGACCAGTTCGTTGTTTTGTATCGGCTTTTTGATTCTGTATTCATCTAACATGTATGGGGATGAAATTTATTTATGCAACAAAGCCCCTACAAAGAACTGAGTCAGTTCTAAGTGTTGTTTATATGCCAATTTTTGTTGAAAAGAGCGTAAATAACGATATTTTCGTTCAAAAGGTTCTTTGGAAAGACTTGAGCCAAGTGAAATACTACTTGCATCCGATTTTGGATGCGCGAATTGCATCCAGTAGATGAGTTTCCATCCTTCAGATTCCTGATCCACCAACCATTTTTCCTCAATTCCCATCAACCAACCTGCATATTTCCAAAAGTGTAAAAAGCTGTCGACTTCCTCCGCACTTGGAAAGATACCTAAGGCTCGAATTCCTAATAGCACCACACCACTAAAGGCAATATTCGTCATGGCTTGATCATATTGATTAATTGGTAAGCCCCATGTTTCAGCATCCCATTTTTCTGATTTTTGTAGCTGATGCCGTACTAAAGAATGAATGAAACGAACATAAATTGTGGAACAAAAGCCCTTGTTATAACGTTCAAAGCCCTCTTTCTCTGTGATATCAACCCACCATTTTGTGGTTTCTGCAAGGCGCGTAGCTGCTTGTTTTTTTAATGCACCTGTGAGGATTAGCGATTGGTTAAAACCAGGATACATATAGCCCGCCATTAAAGAGAGATCTCTAAGAATCAGACCATTATTTGCTCCCAATCGATAAGTGAATTGCAGAGCTTTATCTATTTTGACTTGGTCATACCAAGTGGGTTTTCGTTCAACTAAGCTAAAAAATTGTGTCAGTTCAGGAACGTCATGAGGCAGTTTATCTAAACCTTCATATAACGCCGTCTCAAAGTATTTTCGATGAAGTTTGGGATTTTGTAATACCCATCGCATCACTTGATCCATCGGTTCATCACCTGCTTGAAGCGCTTCGTTGAGTTGTAAATATTCAGCATAGCTTGGTTGTAAATGTTGATTGGTCATATAACCCAAGATTTTGGTTTTTAAATTGGACTGCACCATAGTTTCAAATGCAGCTAAACGACTTGGCTTAGGGATGCTTAGCATTGCAAAACACCTTTGATTGTTATTTAATCAAAGCATAATATGAATATTTATTCGCATTCAATTCGCATTTTAACAGAGCCTCTTGATGAGAAAACGCCCACAACAACAACGCGCCAAAATGATCGTTGAAAGTATTTTGGAAGGTACGCAAAAATGCATTTCCGAACAGGGGATTCTGCAACTCACAACACCAAAAATTTCAGAAAAATCAGGTGTAAGCGTTGGTTCGATTTATCAATACTTTGAAAATAAAGATCAGATTGTTTCTGAACTGCTGTTAAGAAAAAGTGAAAATTTAGGACAAGCACTGAAACAGCTGGTGATGCTTCAACAACAGACTGCGATTCAAGATATCATCAGATTGAGTATTGCATTTGGTTTTGAGTCCCTAAAATCCGATGAAGGTTTTTTCATCGAAATTTTAAAAAACTGGCACGCTTATAGTGATTCAGATGCAGCGCAAGTTTTGGAACAGCATTTTTTAGAAATAGGGATGTATTTATTTGGGCGTTATTATCCGCATTGGGATTTTGAAACTTTAAAACATAAGTCCTTTGTGATTATTAACAGTACATTATTTACAATGATGCGTTATGCCAGTAAGAATACGTTTTTAATCGAAGAACAACGCTTACAACAAGAACTCACCAATATGATTATTTCTTATTTAGATGCCATATCATGAGTTCAGAAAAACAATAATTTGGACATGGAAAAAGTAATGCAAACAATAAAACAGTTTTGGAATGGATTTAGATTGTTGCCATCAGCTTGGCTCTTATTGGTGCAATTGGCTTTATTAATTTTAGCCACAATCACTTATGACGATAGTGCCTATCGTGCATTAACATGGTCATTAGGTGTTTTAGCCTTACTTATTATTGCAAAAGTCATTCGACAAACCCCAGTATTTGCATTTTGGGGACTATTCTTTGTCAGTGGTGCATTTATATTTTCTATTTTGATCTTTGTAGGTTTTGACAATCATACAATACAGATTACGGCATACAGTTTTGAAGCCTTAGCCTATTTTTATGCAGCGTATGGTTTACTAAGGTATATGTTTTCAGATCGTTATCTCACAAAAGACGAATTATTTGCGGCTGGTGCCGTATTTACTTTGATCGCTTGGGCATTCGCTTTTTTATATAGTATTTGTCAGATTATTTTGCCGAATAGTTTTCAAAATCCAAACCATCCTGAAGCCTTACAACGTTGGTTAGACCTACTCTTTTTGAGTTTTAGTTTGCAATCAGCCACAGGATTATCTGATCTTATGCCACTCAGTCCCGCTGCTCGAGTATTAACTATGCTACAGATGTTTGGCGGTGTGATGTATTTTGCAGTGATTGTTTCGAGATTAATCGCGCTGCAATATATTCCTCATGCACCGAAAAATTCACAAGATTAATCTTTAATTCTGTTACAGCATTACAACTGCGTTATTTTTCACGTTTTATATACTTTTGTTTGAGTTTTTCTTGTTTTGAACTCGCTTTTGTTCACATTAAGTGAATGTCTTATTTGACCTATAGGTCTGTCATGATCATTAAAATAATATGGGTGAATTATGTCTTCCAAGACTCCTTCGCAGTTTGCGAATGTGAATCCAAATGTGTTTTTTAGCACAGTCATTATTATCGCAATTTTCTTAGCAATTGTGATAATTGCCCCAAGCTCGTTTGAGTTTTTAACTCAACAACTGAAACAGTGGATCACTGATTCGTTTAGTTGGTTCTATGTATTATCAGTCGCCGTTTTCCTTATTCTACTGATTTACATCGCCTGTTCGGACAGTGGGAAAATCAAACTCGGACCTGATCACAGCCAGCCTGAATATAAAAATGGTTCGTGGTTTGCCATGCTATTTACGGCAGGCATGGGGATTGGTTTGATGTTTTTTGGTGTGGCTGAACCTGTCATGCACTATGTCAGTCCGCCGAGTGGTGATCCTGAAAGTGTCGCCTCAGCTCAACAAGCATTAAGAATTACCTTTTTTCATTGGGGACTACATGCATGGGCAATTTATGCCTTGGTGGGTTTAGCTCTAGCGTATTTTGCGTATCGACATAATTTGCCTTTAAAAACACGTTCAGCACTTTATCCTATTATCGGTGAACGGATTTATGGCCCTTTGGGCGATAGTATTGATACTTTTGCAACGATTGGAACTGTATTTGGTGTCGCGACTTCATTGGGTTTTGGGGTAACGCAAATTAATTCAGGTTTGCATTATTTATTTGGGATAGAACAAAGTACAAATATCCAAGTTGGACTTATTATATTTGTCAGTATTTTGGCATCTTTATCTGTTTTTCTAGGACTCGATAAAGGCGTGAAACGCCTTTCTGAATTAAATCTAATTCTCGCTTTAACCCTTCTTGCTTTTGTATTTATTGCAGGGCCGAGTATCTATCTGTTACAGACCACGATTCAAAATACAGGTTCTTACATCTCAAATTTATTTGCGATGACTTTTAATCTTTATGCCTATCAACCCAATGGTTGGATTGGAGGATGGACAATCCTTTATTGGGCATGGTGGATTTCATGGTCTCCATTCGTGGGAATGTTTATTGCAAGAGTATCAAGAGGACGAACAATTCGCGAGTTTATTGTTGGTGTATTACTGATTCCTACAGGCTTTACTATTATTTGGATGGGCTTTTTAGGAAATGCGGCACTTTTTAGCATCATGCAAGAAAGCAATACCAATTTAATTCAGGCGGTACAGTTAGACTCTTCGGTTGCATTATTCGAATTTTTAAATCATCTTCCATTCTCAGGAATTTTAAGTTCTGTTGCCACGCTTTTGGTTATACTTTTTTTCGTTACCTCAGCTGATTCGGGTGCATTGGTGACGGATTATCTCACCTCAAAAACCGAAAATTCACCGACTTGGCAACGTTTGTTTTGGACTATCTTGATGGCGCTATTGGCGATTACGCTTTTACTCGTCGGTGGTCTAGCCGCATTACAGTCATCCATTATTATGAGTGCATTGCCTTTTACGATTGTGATGTTGTTGATGAGTTGGGGGCTTTTAAAAGCATTGAATTTGGATGTAACAAAAACTCGAGCTATCCAAGAGGCACGTATCACACCACGCGCAATCAACGACCCACGAAGTTGGCAGCAACGTTTAGGATTGATTATGCATTATCCACATACAGAACAAGAGGTGAGAAACTATATTGCAAATGACGTTCGCAAAGCCTTCGAAAGCATTCAACGAGAATTCAAACGTCGACATTTAGAAGTTGACATTCAAGAGACTGAACAGGGTTTGCAGCTACATGTTGACCATCAGCATGAAATTAACTTTATTTATAAAGTCGTATCACATGCAACGCTTCCACCGAGTTTTATGCTCGGTCGATCTGAGATCGATGATTCTTCATATTTCCAAGCCGAAGTGTTTTTGCGAGAGGGTGGTCAAAACTATGATGTAATGGATTGGACGCAAGAAGATTTAATTCAGGACATTATTGATCAGTATGAACGACATCTTTATTTCTTAAATATTGTACGAACGACAACTTCCTAACCCTCAAAAATAATTTCCTGAGAGATTAAAATAACGGCTTCAAAGTAATTGAAGCCGTTATTTTATTTTGAATGAATTAAATTTGAGCATTATTGAACTTTAAGAAATATTTTCTAACTCAGGATATTGTCTTAAATACAGGCTAAATATAAAAATAGAGCTAGTTTTCTGTAGATAATTAAAACAATTTTTTAATAAAATTATTAAATTACAGTAAGTTAGGTTTGTAAAATTCGTTTTTTCTTATAATTAATAAATTTTAAATTATATAAATCAGTAAATTAGATAAGTTAAAGTTTAAAAATAAAACAACCAAATAATTAAATTTTTAAAATCTCTTGCAAGCGATTAGAAATGCTGTAGAATGCACATCCATCGGCGGTGATGCGGATAAAAACTTGTTGAGAAACAAGGATTTGGCTAAAGTGGTTGGATTCTTGAGTTGGTTGATAAGTTTTAAAAATATCTAAATTACCTGTTGACTTTAAAGAAATTTAGAGTAATATAGCCGACCTAGCTTGATGATGACGAATCATCGA
>NZ_JBPKBJ010000126.1:1567-5291 GCF_051390655.1 Acinetobacter sp. P1(2025) | reverse complement strand
AGTCAGAAAATTGATGAGCCAGAATTAGCACCTTGTCTTAACTAAGGTGCAAAATGATTTTAACTGAAGAGTTTGATCATGGCTCAGATTGAACGCTGGCGGCAGGCTTAACACATGCAAGTCGAGCGGAGATGAGGTGCTTGCACCTTATCTTAGCGGCGGACGGGTGAGTAATGCTTAGGAATCTGCCTATTAGTGGGGGACAACATTCCGAAAGGAATGCTAATACCGCATACGTCCTACGGGAGAAAGCAGGGGATCTTCGGACCTTGCGCTAATAGATGAGCCTAAGTCGGATTAGCTAGTTGGTGGGGTAAAGGCCTACCAAGGCGACGATCTGTAGCGGGTCTGAGAGGATGATCCGCCACACTGGGACTGAGACACGGCCCAGACTCCTACGGGAGGCAGCAGTGGGGAATATTGGACAATGGGGGGAACCCTGATCCAGCCATGCCGCGTGTGTGAAGAAGGCCTTATGGTTGTAAAGCACTTTAAGCGAGGAGGAGGCTACTGAGACTAATACTCTTGGATAGTGGACGTTACTCGCAGAATAAGCACCGGCTAACTCTGTGCCAGCAGCCGCGGTAATACAGAGGGTGCGAGCGTTAATCGGATTTACTGGGCGTAAAGCGTGCGTAGGCGGCTTTTTAAGTCGGATGTGAAATCCCCGAGCTTAACTTGGGAATTGCATTCGATACTGGGAAGCTAGAGTATGGGAGAGGATGGTAGAATTCCAGGTGTAGCGGTGAAATGCGTAGAGATCTGGAGGAATACCGATGGCGAAGGCAGCCATCTGGCCTAATACTGACGCTGAGGTACGAAAGCATGGGGAGCAAACAGGATTAGATACCCTGGTAGTCCATGCCGTAAACGATGTCTACTAGCCGTTGGGGCCTTTGAGGCTTTAGTGGCGCAGCTAACGCGATAAGTAGACCGCCTGGGGAGTACGGTCGCAAGACTAAAACTCAAATGAATTGACGGGGGCCCGCACAAGCGGTGGAGCATGTGGTTTAATTCGATGCAACGCGAAGAACCTTACCTGGCCTTGACATACTAGAAACTTTCCAGAGATGGATTGGTGCCTTCGGGAATCTAGATACAGGTGCTGCATGGCTGTCGTCAGCTCGTGTCGTGAGATGTTGGGTTAAGTCCCGCAACGAGCGCAACCCTTTTCCTTACTTGCCAGCATTTCGGATGGGAACTTTAAGGATACTGCCAGTGACAAACTGGAGGAAGGCGGGGACGACGTCAAGTCATCATGGCCCTTACGGCCAGGGCTACACACGTGCTACAATGGTCGGTACAAAGGGTTGCTACACAGCGATGTGATGCTAATCTCAAAAAGCCGATCGTAGTCCGGATTGGAGTCTGCAACTCGACTCCATGAAGTCGGAATCGCTAGTAATCGCGGATCAGAATGCCGCGGTGAATACGTTCCCGGGCCTTGTACACACCGCCCGTCACACCATGGGAGTTTGTTGCACCAGAAGTAGGTAGTCTAACCGCAAGGAGGACGCTTACCACGGTGTGGCCGATGACTGGGGTGAAGTCGTAACAAGGTAGCCGTAGGGGAACCTGCGGCTGGATCACCTCCTTAACGAAAGATTGGTGACCGGTAAGAATCCACAACAAGTTGTTCTTCGAAGATGTATCTGAGGGTCTGTAGCTCAGTTGGTTAGAGCACACGCTTGATAAGCGTGGGGTCACAAGTTCAAGTCTTGTCAGACCCACCACTACTGACGAAGTGATGAATAATCACAAGCTGCTAGATAAAAAGATATGTCGTTCATTATGATTAAAGCTGGGGACTTAGCTTAGTTGGTAGAGCGCCTGCTTTGCACGCAGGAGGTCAGGAGTTCGACTCTCCTAGTCTCCACCATGAATTAAATGAAATGTTTAATTCTGAGCTAAATAGATTATAGAGTTTAATGAATAAAAAGATTAAGTAATTGATCTTGGTTTATTAATCTCTGTGATTTATCACAGTTTACTACGCACCGACGAGGTGGTAGTTAATCATTAACAGATTAGAAAATTGAGTCTGAAATAAATTGTTCACTCAAGAATTTAAGTTGATCGAAGTAATTTGATTGATTTAAACATATTGAGAACTAGCAAAAACACTGAATCAAGCGTTTTGGTATATGAATTTAGATTGAAGCTGTATGGTGATTAAATTCACAGACAACAAACCAGTAGCAATTAAGTTTGCAACGATAACACTCACTTGTATGTGTTAACGACTGTTTGGGGTTGTATAGTCAAGTAATTAAGTGCATGTGGTGGATGCCTTGGCAGTCAGAGGCGATGAAAGACGTGATAGCCTGCGAAAAGCTCCGGGGAGGCGGCAAATATCCTTTGATCCGGAGATTTCTGAATGGGGGAACCCACCCGCTATAAGGCGGGTATCATAAACTGAATACATAGGTTTATGAAGCGAACGAGGGGAAGTGAAACATCTCAGTACCCTTAGGAAAAGAAATCAATTGAGATTCCCTTAGTAGCGGCGAGCGAACGGGGAGCAGCCCATTAAGTTATGTGTGTTTTAGTGGAACGCTCTGGGAAGTGCGAACGTAGAGGGTGATATTCCCGTACACGAAAGGGCACACATAATGATGACGAGTAGGGCGAGGCACGTGAAACCTTGTCTGAATATGGGGGGACCATCCTCCAAGGCTAAATACTCCTGACTGACCGATAGTGAACCAGTACCGTGAGGGAAAGGCGAAAAGAACCCCTGTGAGGGGAGTGAAATAGATCCTGAAACCGCATGCATACAAGCAGTGGGAGCCGACTTGTTCGGTGACTGCGTACCTTTTGTATAATGGGTCAGCGACTTATATTCAGTAGCGAGGTTAACCGAATAGGGGAGCCGTAGAGAAATCGAGTCTTAATAGGGCGTTTAGTTGCTGGGTATAGACCCGAAACCAGGCGATCTATCCATGAGCAGGTTGAAGGTTGGGTAACACTAACTGGAGGACCGAACCCACTGTCGTTGAAAAGCCAGGGGATGACTTGTGGATAGGGGTGAAAGGCTAATCAAGCCTGGTGATAGCTGGTTCTCCCCGAAAGCTATTTAGGTAGCGCCTCGGACGAATACCATTGGGGGTAGAGCACTGTTTCGGCTAGGGGGTCATCCCGACTTACCAAACCGATGCAAACTCCGAATACCAATGAGTACTATCCGGGAGACAGACTGCGGGTGCTAACGTCCGTAGTCAAGAGGAAAACAATCCAGACCGCCAGCTAAGGCCCCAAAATCATAGTTAAGTGGGAAACGATGTGGGAAGGCATAGACAGCTAGGAGGTTGGCTTAGAAGCAGCCACCCTTTAAAGAAAGCGTAATAGCTCACTAGTCGAGTCGGCCTGCGCGGAAGATGTAACGGGGCTAAAACTATGTGCCGAAGCTGCGGATTTGACATTAGTCAAGTGGTAGGGGAGCGTTCTGTAAGCCGATGAAGGTGTATTGAGAAGTATGCTGGAGGTATCAGAAGTGCGAATGCTGACGTGAGTAACGACAAAACGGGTGAAAAACCCGTTCGCTGAAAGACCAAGGGTTCCAGTCCAACGTTAATCGGGGCTGGGTGAGTCGACCCCTAAGGCGAGGCCGAGAGGCGTAGTCGATGGGAAATTGGTTAATATTCCAATACTTCTGTGTAATGCGATGAGAGGACGGAGAAGGTTAAGTCAGCCTGGCGTTGGTTGTCCAGGTGGAAGACCCGTA
>NZ_JBPKBJ010000126.1:0-1534 GCF_051390655.1 Acinetobacter sp. P1(2025) | reverse complement strand
ATGCGATGAGAGGACGGAGAAGGTTAAGTCAGCCTGGCGTTGGTTGTCCAGGTGGAAGACGGTAGGCATGCATCTTAGGCAAATCCGGGGTGCTCTATGCTGAGAGTCGATAGCAAGCTGTACTTGTACAGTGAAGTGGCTGATACCATGCTTCCAGGAAAAGTCTCTAAGCTTCAGTTACACAGGAATCGTACCCGAAACCGACACAGGTGGTCAGGTCGAGTAGACCAAAGCGCTTGAGAGAACTCTGCTGAAGGAACTAGGCAAAATGGTACCGTAACTTCGGGAGAAGGTACGCTGCTGACGGTGATGGGACTTGCTCCCTGAGCGGTTGGCAGCCGCAGAAACCAGGCCGCTGCAACTGTTTATTAAAAACATAGCACTCTGCAAACACGAAAGTGGACGTATAGGGTGTGATGCCTGCCCGGTGCTGGAAGGTTAATTGATGGGGTTAGCGTAAGCGAAGCTCTTGATCGAAGCCCCAGTAAACGGCGGCCGTAACTATAACGGTCCTAAGGTAGCGAAATTCCTTGTCGGGTAAGTTCCGACCTGCACGAATGGCATAATGATGGCGGCGCTGTCTCCAGCAGAGGCTCAGTGAAATCGAAATCGCTGTGAAGATGCAGTGTACCCGCGGCTAGACGGAAAGACCCCGTGAACCTTTACTGCAGCTTGACATTGAACTTTGACCTTACTTGTGTAGGATAGGTGGGAGGCTTTGAAGTTGGAACGCTAGTTCCAATGGAGCCGTCCTTGAAATACCACCCTGGTAATGTTGAGGTTCTAACTCTGTCCCGTAATCCGGGACGAGGACCATGTCTGGTGGGTAGTTTGACTGGGGCGGTCTCCTCCTAAAGAGTAACGGAGGAGTACGAAGGTGCGCTCAGCGTGGTCGGAAATCACGCGTAGAGTATAAAGGCAAAAGCGCGCTTAACTGCGAGACCCACAAGTCGAGCAGGTACGAAAGTAGGTCTTAGTGATCCGGTGGTTCTGTATGGAAGGGCCATCGCTCAACGGATAAAAGGTACTCTGGGGATAACAGGCTGATACCGCCCAAGAGTTCATATCGACGGCGGTGTTTGGCACCTCGATGTCGGCTCATCTCATCCTGGGGCTGAAGCAGGTCCCAAGGGTATGGCTGTTCGCCATTTAAAGAGGTACGCGAGCTGGGTTTAGAACGTCGTGAGACAGTTCGGTCCCTATCTACCGTGGGCGCTGGAAATTTGAGAGGATCTGCTCCTAGTACGAGAGGACCAGAGTGGACGAACCTCTGGTGTACCGGTTGTCACGCCAGTGGCATCGCCGGGTAGCTATGTTCGGAAGGGATAACCGCTGAAAGCATCTAAGCGGGAAGCCTACCTCAAGATAAGATTTCCCTAGGAATTTATTCCTCTAAAGAGCCGTTCGAGACTAGGACGTTGATAGGTTGGGTGTGGAAGCACGGTGACGTGTGAAGCTGACCAATACTAATTGCTCGTGAGGCTTGACTATACAACACCCAAACAGTTGTTGTATTCAAGATAAATTCAATACA
>NZ_JBPKBJ010000125.1:0-5374 GCF_051390655.1 Acinetobacter sp. P1(2025) | reverse complement strand
TATAAATGGGTAGAGTACAGGTTGCTGTAGAAGCATGTTTAATTCGTCTAATCACAGATACTTTATAAAGCATTTTAATACTTTTTTGAATCTGTCAATGCGTAAGTCCTATTTTAGAACAAGCTGAACTAGAACTGTCTGGATTGGCAAGTAACTTAATTGAATATGCTGAACCACCTTACGACTTACAATACTTAAAATCAATTCATGCGCAGCTCTTTGGCGACTTATACGACTGGGCAGGAAAGTTAAGACAAATCGATATTTCCAAAGGTGACACCCGTTTTTGTAATTTTTCCCGTATTGAAATTGAAACCAATAAACTACTCAAAACGCTTCAAGAAAAAAAATACTTTCAAGGCTTAGCACCACAACAACTGATTCCTCAACTTGCCGACTTGTATTGTGAGCTTAATGTCATACACCCATTCCGTGAAGGTAATGGACGTACACAACGGATTTTCTTTGAGCATCTGATTGCTCATTGTGGTTATGGTATTGATTGGTCTCGCATTGACTCTCAACAACAATGGATTCAAGCCAATATTGAAGGTTTTTATGGTAATTTAAATCCATTAATTAAGATTTTTGAAATATGCTTTATTCAAAATACCTAAAATTTAAGTAGTCGAAGCCCACAATCCTTAATGAGCCATCATCTTTGCTTCAATCCACTGATTAATTTCCCAAATAAACCAACAATCACGATTCTTAGAAATCTTAATACTCTTCGGGTAATTTAGGATCGTAATATTCAGATTACTTATCCAGAATTGAATAGATCGTTAACTTAGATAGACTTTTAAGCAATGTAACTTGCCGCATGTTTATCAACATATGTCTCAAAAAAGTCTGCCCATACATAGATTTATGGCGTTTAGTGCTTAAATTTCAGATTAATCTTCGTCTGATGACCTGAATGGATGTTACAGATTACATGCAGGTGAATTACTCTGTGGCTGTATCATGGCTTTTGTGCAATCCAATCCATTTGATCCGAATGTTCTCTTTTGCAATAAAGCAGCCTCTTCTGCTTTTCCTGAACCAACGAACTATGTCATTGATTTGATTCAACCGACAACAGTGATGCTGAATCAAATCTCCAAAGAAGGGATTAAATGCAAGAAATGTGGTAAGAAAAAGATAGGGGATGGAAGTTATTATCCGTCTAATTGGAACCAGCCCATGAGTCGAGATCAGTTGAGTAAGAATCATTTTAAATGAATAAGAGAAGGATGGCTTACCTCACTTCTCCGAATAACAATGCTATGCTTTTCAACCAAGGTTATAAATTGGCAACTACATTTCATTCTTCTTCATGCTGGTCCTATAGCCTGTAGACAATTACTACATCATTTGCATTCAATGCTCAATACAGCCTGTCAGCAGAACCGCAGCGATACTTTTTTTCGTGCATACATGTAGTGTTTAAATCCATTCATTTTTCAATGATCCTCTGCCGTTTATCACATTTATGGTCGATCTTTAACCTTATGAAAAATGCACATACCGATCCCTTCAAACTGTCAAATTTATGTATGCATGACATTTAAAGAAAATTATCTGATCAATTTTTTTAGGTAAAATTCATCAAGAAAAAGTTATTATTATTCATAACATCACCAATAACCACATAAAAACAATAATTTAATAAATTATTCTTCCAATTTTTTTATATTTAGTGTTATTACCTCTAAATCCATGTTTACCACCTTCTATTACATAAGTAATTTAGAAGTATCCACGATATAAATTGCTTGCCCTCACACCTCTCCCCTCTCACGCCCAAAAAATTTATACTGAAAGGCAGATTAAGCCCGTTCGAGTTACATATAGCCGCATGCTATATTGAAAGCATTAAGAAAATATCCTCAATATTTATAGGATTTTTAAAGTATGAACTAATTTTCGAAGAACCCTTTCTAAGTAATGTGACCTATTAGGAAAAATGAAAATACTGAAATCTCCGTATCAACAATCAGTCAAAGTACATCCTGATGATTTTCTGTAACCGATACCCAAGGACTATACCTACCCTTCTGATGTGCTGTGCAACAAAGCCCTCCTTAGCCACACTATAGCTATAGATTAATTCCATTATTTTGTGATTTAATTAAATTATTCATTCTTAAGACCCAATTTAATGGATTTATATTTCACTAAACCAGAAGAAGTTGTGACTCTTTTAGGTGAGCGTTTACGTAAGCAACGACTCTTTCTGGAGATGTCTCAAGCTGAGGTAGCAGCACGCGCTGGTGTCGGCGTGAATACAGTTTCGAATCTTGAAGCGGGACGAAATGTATCTGTTGAAAATTTAGTCCGTATTGCAATGGTCTTGGGTCGATTAAACGAACTTCAGGAACTATTTAAACCTCAGCTTAACAGTGTGAATGACATTCTTCGCTATGAGAGTCAAAGTAAGCGCCACCGTATTAAGAGGAAGGGATAATGCTCAATAGACTTAATGTTTATTACAACGGTTGGGGCGAATCATGGTTATGGGGAACGCTGATTAGTTCAACAGCCACGACAGGTAGACCCACCATTGCTTTTGAATATAGTCCAGAAGCAATACAGCAAGGTGTTGAGCTCTCTTCTTACTTGCTGCCTTTAAAAGGTCTACCATTCAGACAAGGTTTTCCTACTCATCAAATGGGACTCCCAGGTCCAGTCTATGACGCTTTACCAGATGGTTGGGGCATGATGTTGATGGATCGATATTTCAAAAAAATTGGCTTAAATTCAGCACGAATTGGACCTTTGGAGCGTCTGACCTATATTAGTAGTCACGCAATGGGTGCCCTCTCCTTTGAACCTTGTGTTGCTGACATGCAAACCTCAGAAAATATCCCTTTACAACAACTAGCCCAGGAAGTTCAAGAAGTACTCAAAGGTGAAGGTGGTGAATTTCTACAGCATTTATTGGTCATGGGTGGCTCCCCTCAAGGTGCCAGACCAAAAGCGTTGGTTTACCGAGATCCTGTCAATTTAGAGTTTTCGACTCAAGATTCTGATCAACATGAAGCCTGGCTGATTAAGTTTCCTGCTCAGCAAGAGCATCCTGAAGTCTGCGCCATTGAAGCCGTCTATGCAGAATGTTTGCGACTTTGTGCAATTGAGACTCCAGATACCCATTTCTTTAATTTGCCCAATGGTTTAACGGCTTTTGCTTCTAAACGATTCGATCGTCAAAATGGTATGCGGATTCCAATGCAGAGTTTGGCTGCATATACAGGAGCAGACTATAAAGTTCCAGGTAGCCTAGACTATCGCAATTTTCTCCGGGCAACCTTGATGTGTACGCAAGATGTACGAGAAAGATTGCATGCTTTTAAACGTGCTGTGTTTAATGTGCTTTTCAATAATCGGGATGACCATACTAAGAACTTTTCATTTCTCATGGAGAAAAATGGTCAATGGAAATTGGCTCCAGCCTATGATGTGACCTTCTGCGAGGGTCCAGGTGGTTATCATCAAATGGACATTATGGGAGAAGCGCTCAATATTTCCCGAAATGACATACATAAACTCGGTACTTCAGAAGCTAATCTGACTACTCTAGAAGTCGATGAGATCATCTTGACCATGCGTGAAATTGCACTTCAATTTAGTCAAATTGCGCAGCGCCTGTATCCCCATCAAATTCGAGAATCTACCCTACAGATGATTCAATCACGGATTCAACAGAATATTGATTTTTTAACTGAAACCTAAGCGTAAATATAAACTAAGCGCCAACCATCAACTGCAAATAGACTTTGATATAGTTAGTCGCTACATAATCTGTAGAACCTGTGAATTAGCTCTCTTTATAATCACGAATATTAGATGGATCACCGCCAAGATATATTCTGCAAACGTGAAATCACTACATCCAGATCGAAAATCACTAAGAAAAAACTGTCACCAAAAAAAGGTCTGCACTATGGATAGATGCAGACCAAACTCTGGATAACTACCAGCACGAGAAATATGTCGCAATTTTGCATAGACATGAATTTGATAAAATCAGCCCAGAAAGCCAGAAATTCATAAAAACTATTTCATCAATCCCCTATAACTTAATCACGTTCATGGTCGATCTTAAATCTTGTGAAAAGTACTCATGCTGACCTAGCCAAACTGTAAAACTCATGTATTCATAGCCTTTAAATGAATCTTTCAATCGGTATATTTAAGGTAAAAACTAGTAATCAGAAGTTATTATCACCCCCATATAAAACAAGGATCAACTTAAAAACAATAACTTAGTAAATTATTCTTCCATTTTTTTTATATTTAGTGTTATTATTTTATATGAAGGCGTCCTTTTCTGCACAGACACGGATCTAGGCTATTCAGCTTGGCTGACTGAATTGATGTCATGATGTTTGATGCACATTGTCAAATTCTTTATCAAGCGAAACTCTGAATCAATGCTTGTAATTGTTTCACTATGATGAGTTTGAGTCCAGTGAAATGTTGCTTGTTTCAACCGTAGAGCTTTGAATACCCAGTCCATCATGTATCAACACTTTCATACAATGACCACGCTTATTCCAAAACAAGATAACCTCAATGTTGCGATTTGACATGGTCAAAGGCTTTTAGGACATGAGAAAGAGCAGTATAAGTAACTGCTCGCATATCCATGGGCTGAGTAGAAAGCCAGATTTCATCAATGTGAATCTTATTGTGAGCACCTTGGGGAATTCTGCCAAAGCGATTGCTCCTGATACCTTCCGTTTCAGCCCAATCGCTATGTTCGCATCAGGCGTCGTTATTGATTATGCCTTATACGGAACTCCAGAGTTAGCCCTCGTTGCGAACAACAAAGCCAGAAATCCTGCAGTTCCGCGGACGCTGATAAGTAGACAGATTCCTGACACGGAATACTATAACTTACATCACTTAAATAGGATGCATAAGTTATGCAAGTTACGCCACTTAAATAAGTTAAGGCGCTAAAGCGATAAAAGCTACATGATGGCCAGTACTGAGCACTGGCGATCTAAGTCAATGCTGCAGTTCTCATCATCATTGGAATAAGTGGACAAATTCCTGACATGGAAATTGCAGCGAGATTGGCTAAAGTTACTACGCTGATTATCAGCCGAGATAAAGTAATGTGAACGGGTAGTATTGCTGTAATGGATGGATTAAACGTTGCAGGGTAAGGCAATGTAATAAATGTGGGCTTTGGTGGTGCAGAGCTTGTTCTCCATCCAAAAGGCGAATATATCTACATACGGGATTTGAATTTAGTACTTACTGCAAAGCTACTGATATGTGCTGAATTAGCAGGAGACTTTCACTTGGGATATGCTAGGCAGCTAACCGATAAAAGTTCTCTGCTATTTGATTTGGCGTTTTAAAATCCAAACTCTTTTGAATT
>NZ_JBPKBJ010000124.1:0-5446 GCF_051390655.1 Acinetobacter sp. P1(2025) | reverse complement strand
GCTTCAACTTTAAATTCTGCGGTGTAAGTCTTCTGTTTCTTGCTCATGGTAAACTCCTGATGAGTGTCTATAGTTTACCAAGTTAAAACCTCCTGTTTTCTCAGCACACATCAGTCGTTCTAGTGATGAATCAAATTCGGATTCTAACAGTTGTGATAGTAGTAACCATGATTAAAAAAAACTCGTACCTCAGAGGGAGAGATACGAGTTAAACTTCGACTTATGGTAGGTCAAACCAAATCATTTGTGCATCTTCAAGACCCTTGATTGTTGCACTCTCATCAAACAGTAAAGCATCGCCAGCTTTTACATGATGATCAGCAATCATAACTTCACCAGAAACCACGTGAACATAGTTCACTTTTTTCGTTGCTGTGATTTCTAATTGTTGATCTTTCTCAAGTACAGCTGTTTTTACTTCAGCATTTTGACGAATCAACATTGGTGCAGATTCATCGCCTGCGATTAGATTCCATTGGTTAGGATGATCCTTTGGGTTGAGCTGAATTTGCTGATAAGTCGGTGCAGCATCTTGAACATTTGGTTGAATCCAAATCTGTAATAGATGTACTGCTTTATCATGCTTATTCATTTCACTATGGGTTACACCTGTACCCGCACTCATTAATTGCCATTCACCTGCATTAATTTGACCTTCATTACCCATACTATCTTTATGAGAAATGGTGCCATCTAGTACACAGGTTAGAATTTCCATATTGTCATGCGGATGCGTACCAAAACCATTATGTGCTGCAATCGTATCGTCATTAATTACACGTAATACACTCACACCCATATATTTCGGATTGTACCAGCTACCAAATGAGAAACTATGGTAAGTATCTAACCAGCCAGCTTTTACATGACCGCGATTTTCACTACGATGTAGATAAGCATTCATCTTTCATCTCCTAATTCTTATGTTTTGCTTGATAGTAATAATATCGATTCATAATGGTTATAAATAGTCTTTAATTGCGACATATTGTTCTATTTATGGAATGATTTTTTATTAAGGATTTTTATTGAGCTATTAAAAAAGGCTGAATATTATATTCAGCCTTTTCTGTACGATGATTTTACTTATCAGTCACCTACTTTGATTTGCTTTCCAATTGAGGAATTGCAGAACCTTGACCAACAGCAAGTAAACCTGTTTCAGTGTAGATACCAAGTTTTGCACGTGTATCCGTAATGTCGAGGTTACGCATCGTTAACTGACCGATACGATCCATTGGTGTGAACATGGAATCACCTTTCTCCATTGTTAAACGCTCAGCTTCATAAGTGAGGTTAGGAGATTCGGTATTCATAATCGTGTAATCATTACCACGACGTAATTCTAAAGTGACAGTACCAGTAATCGCTTTAGCTACCCAACGTTGTGCTGTTTCACGAAGCATAAGCGCTTGAGAATCGAACCAACGACCTTGGTAAAGTAGACGACCTAAACGTAAACCGTTGATACGATATTGTTCAATCGTGTCTTCGTTATGAATACCCGTAACTAAACGCTCATAAGCGATATGCAATAGAGCCATACCAGGCGCTTCATAAATACCACGAGATTTTGCTTCGATGATACGGTTTTCAATTTGGTCAGACATACCAAGACCATGACGACCACCGATACGGTTAGCTTCTAAGATCAGCTCAACAGGATCTTCAATACGCTGGCCATTTAATGCAACAGGGAAACCTTCTTCAAAAGTAATTGATACTTCTTCTGCATCAATTTTTACATCTTCTTTCCAGAAAGCAACGCCCATAATTGGGTCTACGATTTTGATACCTGCATTGAGGTATTCTAAATCCTTAGCTTCGTGAGTAGCACCCAACATATTAGAGTCAGTTGAATACGCTTTTTCCTTTGACATTTTATAGTCAAAACCGTTGTCGATGAGGAACTGTGACATTTCCGCACGACCGCCTAACTCATCAATAAAGGTTTGGTCTAACCACGGTTTGTAGATTTTTAGAGCTGGATTGGTCAATAAACCATAACGATAGAAACGTTCAATATCGTTACCTTTATAAGTAGAACCATCACCCCAGATGTTCACATCATCTTCTTTCATTGCTGTCACAAGCATAGTACCTGTTACTGCACGACCTAAAGGTGTTGTATTGAAATATGGTACTCCGCCAGTGCTAATATGGAAGGCACCACATTGAATTGCAGCAATACCTTCAAGAGCAAGTTGTAAACGACAATCGATTAATCGAGCTTTGACTGCACCGTATTGTTCAGCTTTCTTTGGAATAGCATCATAGTCATCTTCATCAGGTTGACCTAAGTTTGCTGTATAAGCATAAGGTTCCGCACCTTTTTGCTTCATCCACAATAAAGCTGCTGAAGTATCGAGACCACCAGAAAAGGCAATCCCAACTTTTTTGCCTACAGGTACGTGCTGCAAGATAGTTGCATTATCAGTCATTGCTTGTCCTAACGTTTATTAGTAAAGACCCCGAATAGGTGGTCTTGAGAATAAAAAATCGGAGCTATTGTAACACTTTTCATTGAGCTTGTTTTCCTCAAAGAAAAACTAAGCAGAAAAATTATGTGCGCTTTCATGTGGAATATTGAATTTTTAAGATGTAAATCATAACGGTTACATTTGTTTTGACTTTAGTGTCAGCATTTTCTTAAAAAAAGTCATAAACACGTATAAAAATTCAGTTAAAGTACTATGCAACAAGTTGCAAAGCCAATAAATATAGAAGGAATACCATGACTAGCTATGCAAATATCTTAAAACCATTACATTTGGGTTTTACGACCATTAAAAACCGTGTTGTGATGGGTTCAATGCACTCTGGTTTAGAAGACCGTTTTTTTAACTATCCTAAACTTGCAGCTTATTTTGGTGAGCGTGCAAAAGGGGGCGTTGGTCTTATTATCACTGGTGGTATTTCTCCAAACCGTCAAGGTTGGTTATTGCCAGCGGGTGGTACGATGAATAGCTTGGTGGATATTCCTCATCATCGTCTTGTTACTCACGCTGTGCATAAGCATGGTTCAAAAATTCTTATGCAGATTTTGCATTCTGGTCGTTATGGATATCATCCATTTTCAGTTTCTTCTTCGCCAATTCAAGCACCAATTAATCCATTTAAACCACGTCAAATGTCAGACTCACAAATTCTGGCTACAATTGATGACTATGCGCGTTGTGCAAGCCTAGCTAAAAAAGCAGGGTATGACGGCGTTGAAATCATGGGTTCAGAGGGCTATTTAATCAACCAATTCCTTAGCAGTCACGTGAACAAGCGCACCGATCGCTGGGGTGGTGATATTGAAAACCGTATGCGTTTTCCTGTTGAAATTGTAAAAGCAATCCGTGCCAAAGTGGGTGAGAAATTTATCATCTGTTTCCGATTGTCTATGCTTGATTTGGTACATGACGGAAATACAATGCAGGAAGTGATTGTAGTAGCAAAGGCACTTGAAAAAGCAGGCGTGACTTTATTAAACACGGGGATTGGCTGGCATGAAGCACGTATCCCAACGATTGTCACTTCTGTGCCTCGCGCTGCATTTGTAGACTATACGGCTCATGTTAAACAGCATGTTTCTGTTCCAATCATTGCTTCAAACCGTATTAATATGCCTGATGTTGCAGAAGAAATTATTGCTTCAGGTAAAGCAGATATGGTGCAAATGGCAAGACCATTTTTAGCTGATCCATACTGGGTAAATAAAACTGCAACCAATCGTGTTGATGAGATTAATACCTGTATTGCCTGTAACCAAGCATGTTTGGATCATGCCTTTAAAAATCAACGTGTGAGTTGTTTAGTTAACCCACAAGCGTGTTATGAAACTGAATTGGTTTATATTAAAACTAAAAAACCAAAACGTATTGCTGTTGTAGGTGGTGGTGTTGCTGGAATGTCAGCAGCTACAGTCGCTGCAAGTCGTGGTCATGCAGTGACGTTGTTTGAAGCAAGTGATGATGTTGGTGGTCAATTTAACTTAGCGAAAGTTGTCCCAGGAAAAGAAGAATTCCATGAGACGATTCGTTACTTTAAAGTTCAACTTAAACAAACTGGAGTTGATTTACGTTTGAACACTCGCGTAAATCGTGAACAACTTGAACGTGAAGGTTTTGATGAAGTTATCGTGGCAACAGGTGTTGTTCCTCGTGCTTTAAAAATTCAGGGCAGTACTGCTCCACAAGTTTTATCCTATGCTGACGTTTTAAGAGGTGCTGAAGTTGGGCATAAAGTCGCAGTTATCGGCGCGGGTGGTATTGGTTTCGATGTGTCTGAATTTTTGTTAAAGCCACCGCATCAGCCTCAACCACAACCTTTAGCTGAATGGCAGCGTGAATGGGGTGTTGATCCAAATCCAGACTATATTTCTGAAGGTGGAACTCAACGTCCTGAAGTGGAAATGCCAGTTCGTCAAATTTATTTATTACAACGTAAAACGACACCTCTAGGTATCGGTTTAGGTAAAACATCTGGTTGGGTTCATCGAGCACAACTCAAAAAACATGCAGTACGTATGTTAAGAGGCGTTCAATATAAATCTGTGACTGATGAAGGATTGTGGATTGAGCACAATGGTCATGATCAGTTATTGCGTGTTGATACGATCGTGGTATGTGCTGGTCAAGAATCTGTAAAAGATTTGATGCCAAAAGAAGGTGAGAATACCTTTGCTAATTATCATATTATTGGTGGTGCAAAGCTTGCTGCTGAGCTTGATGCAAAACGTGCGATTCGTGATGGTGCTGAATTAGCAGCAAAACTTTGATAATTGATGAAACATTATGCATTTGAATACATTGCAGTTAAATTTTTCTTGAATAAAAGAATCAAGCTTTGTATTCTTACGCACATGGAAGCGTGGCAGAGCGGTTTAATGCACCGGTCTTGAAAACCGACGAGGGTGTGAGTCCTCCGTGAGTTCGAATCTCACCGCTTCCGCCAAATATCAACGACTTAGCCCCGATTATCGGGGCTTTGTTGTTTTTGGGGTTTATGCAACGTAAGCCTGTAGTAAGCAAAAAATATATAAATGGAGGGTAGAATGGCAATTAATGAATCACACATTCTTGCTGATTCTGATGTTTTAGGTAATTTTAACTTTATTACATATAATATTTTTCTTTTAGCTGATGATGCTAGCTTTATAAAAAATATTAGAGATGATGCTGATATTTTTACTTTTAAAGAGTCAGTTGAATTATTTTCTGTAATGACCCATGAGTATCGGCATTACTATGATATGACTCATACTACTTATGGGATTAACTATCTTTTTGACTTAGCCGTAGCTCTAGGTCAAGGTATTGATGTTAAAAGCGGTGATGAGTTTAAATATTTAGGACTTACGCACTATCATTTATAGATTCTCTGTGGTAGCAGATGATTTTTATCGAGAATAAAGTCATCAATGAAGTCTTTGATGATTGGTCTAAATAAGTTCTTTTGC
>NZ_JBPKBJ010000123.1:0-5780 GCF_051390655.1 Acinetobacter sp. P1(2025) | reverse complement strand
ATATTTGTTTAAGATGAGATGTAACTCATTGAAATGTGTCATCATATTCGTCGTCAGAAAACAAGTATTATGCCATTATTTCAATGAGTTATCTTTTTTTGTCGTGTACAAAGTAAAATATTATAGAAATTATGTTGAATGCAAAGAAAACAATCGTTATTGGCTTCGTCGGTTCTACTTTAGATCAAGGAAAGCGTCCTGACCGATGGCAACGCTGGCGTCCGACGCTAAGTCTTATGATGCATGAAGATTTGATTGTAGATGAGCTGGTACTATTGCATGATCGGCAACATCATAATTTAGTTAAATTTATTGCTGAAGATGCGCAGGATGTGTCGCCATCGACTACCGTGTCAGGGCATCGAGTGAGTATCCGAGATCCTTGGGATTTTGCTGAGGTTTATGGTGCGCTATATGACTATGTGAAAAGTTATCCCTTTGATACTGAAAAGAACAACTATCTTTTACATATCACCACAGGTACACGCGTTGCACAAATCTGTTGGTATCTACTAGTCGATGCCAATTATTTACCTGCAAAGCTGATTCAAAGTGCACCCAATCAACAGAAAACGCCAGAAGGTGAATATCGCATTATTGATCTGGATTTATCCCGATATGATGTTTTAAAGCAACGCTTTGAAGATGAGCAACAACAAAACTGGCAACAGTTGAAAGCCAATATTTCAACCTATAACCCTGAATTCAATCAACTGATTACAGAAGTTGAGTTGGTAGCAACACGTTCAAGTGCGCCGATTTTGATTATGGGCTCAACAGGTGTGGGTAAATCGCATTTAGCCAAACAAATTTTTCAGTTAAAGAAAGACAACTTTCATTTAAGTGGGCGTTTTGTTGATGTGAACTGTGCGACGCTGCGTGGTGATAGTGCCATGTCGAGTTTATTTGGACATATCAAAGGAGCTTTTACAGGGGCAGCGGCTTCAAGAACAGGCTTATTAAAAAGTGCTGATCAAGGTATTTTATTTCTGGATGAAATTGGCGAGCTTGGGTTGGATGAGCAAGCGATGCTCCTCAAGGCACTCGAAGATAAATCTTTTTTTCCAGTCGGAAGTGATAAAGAGGTTCAGGCAGATTTTCAGTTGATTGCAGGGACAAATAAAGACCTGAGAACAGAGGTACAAGAAGGTCGTTTTCGTGAGGATTTATGGGCGAGGTTGAATACATGGACATTCTTTTTACCCAATCTTAAAGATCGAATAGAAGATATTGCCCCGAATATTGAATTTGAGTTGCAACGTTTTGCTGTAAATCATCAGCGTCAATTACGATTTCAACGTGATGCCCTTGATGCATATTTGAAATTTGCCAAGTCTAAACAAGCATCTTGGCAGGGGAATTTCCGAGATTTAACCGCCAGTGTCACCCGATTAGCAACGCTATCCACAGGTGAGTTGATTCATTCGGAAACGGTAGAAAAAGAGATTCAGCGTTTAAAGCAACTGTGGTCGATTCAAACCACACAAAACCAATCTAAAGATGTAGATATTCTCCTTAAATATTTAGATCAAAGGCAGTTGAGCGAAATCGATGAGTTTGATCAGATTCAACTACGAGGCGTACTTCAAGTCTGTGAAAATGCCAAGTCTATGGCTGATGCTGGACGTCAGCTATTTGCTGCTTCACGCCACCAACGGAACACCACAAATGACAGCGACCGAGTTAAAAAGTATTTAGCTCGGTTTGGCTTGAGTTGGAGTGATTTTCAGTAATTATTCAACGGGATGGTCTTTCTTTATTTGTGATTGAGTTGGTATAAACTCTAAATTCCAAAGTTTTTCGGCGTGTCGGCCAATCCACCAGAAAGATGCAGCGAGCAAGATAAAGAAAATGGCTTTGTGCATGCCATTCCAAAAGAACTCAAAATACTTGGTGTAGAGATTAATAAATAAGAAGGTGATACCAAAACCGCGTGAGGTAGCATCATCATGTTTTAAACCATAAACAATCGCGATGATGGCAATAAATGCGAAAAGCACACCCCAATGCAAGAGTTCATATTGTTTAACGTTATACCAGCTATTCAAATCACCATAATTGCCAAAGATTGAGAGAATCCATAAGGCAATAAATAGATAAAGCAGTCCCATGACATAAGTTGAATGGGTGAAATCTCTAAAATGCGCGTAGCGTTTAAACAGCAAGCTTAAACCAATCAATACGCTGCCAAAAAAGACAAAACGTAAAGGAAAGTTCATGCCTAGGTAATAGGCTCCCCAACCCGACATATAGCCAGTTTCCGTCCCAAACCATGACCCGAGAGAAAGTAAGGAAAATACCCAGATCAGTTTAGAAGGGAACCAGAAGGCAAGTACTGCATAAATAATGGTGGAGAGCAAGAATAGCAAAGAGAAATGCCCACTGCCTGTATCAATCACTTGACCGAAATAGGCGACGGATGCTGCTGTAGAAAGCACGCCTGCAAAAATAATCGCTTCATTACTAAATTGATGTAAGGGTTTGGTTTTACGTCGACGATAGGCAAAGCCATAAAAAGCTATAGCAACAGCAGCAAAAACCAGACAAGGAATAATTTTGGAATCTATAAAGATTCTTTCAACCAACTTCATTAAATAATCATCAAGTGTGATAGCTGCTATTGCGATCACTATACAAATCATCGAGATCCAGAATGAATATTTTGCGAGTCGCTCCCAGTCAAAAGGCCGAATCGAAAAACTCTGATTTAATTCATTTGCAATATCAGGTGTAATCGTGCCTTGTTGTTGCCAATGCTCAATGGTTTGCTTTAAAAAAAGTCCCTGTTTTTTATTTAATTTCATTATTTAAGAACCTAAATGCCTGTACATCTATACTGATATAACAGACATTGGATTCAAAAGGCGTATACTTTTCTTAGTAATTTGTTGTTAAGTCTAAAGTTTTAAAAAACGAGTGATAATTTGACGCAACTGTTTTAGATAACCAGTAAAAAAATGATTGGCACCTGGCAGAATCGTGATTGGATGCTTTTGTGGTTTTGCCCACGCGATCATATCAGAGAGTAGGGTGATGTCATCTTGCTCGCCGTGTACGAATAAAATATCGCCATCAATTGCAGGGGTTTTATAATGACGTAAATCCACCACTGAGCCTGTTGGTAGACCGCAGAGCACTAATTGTTTTGGACGTAACTCTTCACTGAGTTGTGCTTGGCATTTAGCTAATACATGAGAACCGAAACTAAAACCACCGGCATAAAAAGTTAAATCAGTATGTTTTGCACGGGCATATTCAATCACAGCCATAATATCATCAGTTTCGCCATGACCTTGATCATGAACACCTTCACTGCCAGCCAAACCACGGAAGCTAGGGCGATAAACGACACAACCCATTTCATTAAAAATCTGAGCCAGTAAAACAGGGACTTTATGATGTGGTGTACCACCTTGCAAAGGATGTGGATGGCAGACGACAGCAAAACCTGTGATTTCTCCTTGGGGCTGATCAACAAATATTTCGATTTGACCAACAGGACCTTGGATGAATAATTGCTCAGACATAAGATACGTAATGGATAATGGAAGAATCCACTATTTTACCGATAAAACAGAACGAGAACACGAATTGGCATTAAAAATTATCAACTGATATAGTTTCACCAAGATAAATTTATTCTGATTGATTATGCTTGCTTTAATTTCTCCAGCGAAAACACTAGATTATGAAACTGCTTTACCGACTGACACATATACACAGCCTCGTTTATTAGAGCAATCACAACAATTGATAGATGTATGTCGCAAACTTTCGGCAACAGAAATTGCATCGTTAATGACCGTGAGTGAAAAAATCGCCAATTTAAATGTAGAGCGTTTTCGTGATTGGAATGCGGAATTTGATTTTTCTAATGCACGCCAAGCTTTATTTGCATTTAAAGGTGACGTGTATACAGGTCTAGATGCTTATCACTTAAAAGATCATGATATTGATTTTGCCCAACAGCATTTGCGCATGTTGTCTGGTCTTTATGGTTTGTTACGCCCATTGGATTTGATGATGCCGTATCGTTTAGAAATGGGTACTAAATTAAAGAATAGCCGTGGAAATAATTTATATGAGTTTTGGGGCAGAATTATCACTGATCAAATTAACCAAGATTTAGCTGAAATTGATGCAAAATTATTGGTAAATTTAGCCTCTGACGAATATTATAAATCTGTGAATGAAAAGAAAATTCAGGCAGAAATTATCAAGCCTGTATTCTTGGATCAGAAGAACGGGAAATATAAAGTCATTAGTTTCTACGCGAAAAAAGCGCGTGGTCTAATGGCAAGATACTTGATTGAAAATAAATTAAGCCAAGTAGAACAATTAAAAGCATTTGATAGTGAAGGGTATTACTTTGATGCTGAAAGTTCATCGGATAAAGAGTTGGTCTTTAAGCGAGATGAACAGCACGCAGCTTAGATTTGCCTTGGGCAGGATGGGATGTTAACCAAAGAACATTTGTTGAAAAATGCTATATCGCTTGATCAAGTCCGAATCAAAGGGCATCTGACAGAACCTCGGAGTTATGGCGTGTATGCACTGCCTTTAGATCGTGATGGTACTCGACGCTTTAGATTTGGTAATCACCCTGTGCGTCAGCAGGAACTAAAACATGAGTTTGGTTCCTGCACTTTGTATCAGCTCTTTCTTGAGCGTAAGGATGCAGAGTCTTTAGCAAAGTGGCTTAATAAGGAAATCCAATAAGGATGAGTAATGCAGCAATATTTAACTATATTGGAAAAATCATGGTTTGAGCTGCATAGGCATTATCATTTTTCTGAACCGCAGAAAATTTTTAACAAGTTGATTGCTGCCTATAGTGAAAAGCAGCGAGCTTATCATACGCTACAACATTTGTATGAATGTTTGGTTTTACTTGAATCGATTCGACCTGATTTAAATGATGCAGATGCAGTTGCATTGGCACTCTGGTTTCATGATGCGGTTTATGATCCACAAGCAAAAGATAATGAGCTAAAAAGTGCTGAGCTATTTGAGCAGTATTTGGCTCAAGATTTATCAGCAGATGACGTTCAAAAGATTAAGCGATGGATTGTTGCTACGCAAAAGCATGAAGCAACGGATGAGCGAGATTTACAGTTTTTACTGGATATTGACTTAGCGATTCTAGCGGCTTCACCAGAGCGTTTTGCGGAGTATAAGCAGCAGATTCAACAGGAATATGCTTGGGTAGATCCTGATGTTTATTCGATTAAAAGAAAAGAAGTTCTAACGCATTTTTATCAGGCTGAACCTCTGTATCAAACGGAATATTTTCAACACAGTTTTGAACAAAGGGCGAAAATGAATTTAAAGAATATAATAGAATAAATGATTAAAATGAAGCCATTGAGTTATAAGTGAAAGATTTAACATTAGATATTGCAGAGGGAAAACTTAATATTCGTGTGGCTGCTTGGATAGAGCATGAAGATCAGATTTTGGTTTCTACATTTCCTGATGGAAGTATTTCTTTAGTGGGTGGTCGATTAAAATTTTCAGAAACAACCCTAGAGGGAATTCAACGAGAAGTGCTTGAAGAAACAGGAGAGTATTTTAATTCGCCTGTGCTTTTTGCGATTGTTGAAAATTTTTTCTATGATCCCGTTGTAGGGCGAAATTTTCATGAATTTCTTTATATTTATAAAGGCGATCTCTGTACACGACAAATTTCATAGGGCCCTTGTCCTATCAGGCTTTTTCTTTCTTAAAATTGCGAGCACTTTCTTAAATTCTTCTTTTTTTCCAAAACCAATCAAACGTAG
>NZ_JBPKBJ010000122.1:0-5925 GCF_051390655.1 Acinetobacter sp. P1(2025) | reverse complement strand
ATCGTGCCAGCAACAGTATCAATACCTGTATTGATGATTTCAGTTTTTAAGCTTTCAACGCCCTGAACCACATCAATACCTTGTTGAACAATACCTGTTACAGGGTTATCACCTAAGTCACCACCGGTGAAACCTTCGATCGCATCAGTCACCATTTCAAGAGGCGAACCATCCGTACCGCCAGTGATAGTATCAATCACGCCAGTCACAGGGTTGTCACCAAGATCACCACCAGTGAAACCCTCGATCGCATCAGTGACCATTTCAAGAGGTGAACCATCCGTACCGCCAGTAATGGTATCAATCACACCTGTTACAGGGTTATCACCTAAATCACCACCTGTGAAACCTTCGATTGCATCAGTCACCATTTCAAGTGGAGAACCGTCAGTACCACCAGTGATGGTATCAATCACGCCAGTTACAGGGTTATCACCTAAGTCACCACCTGTGAATCCTTCGATTGCATCAGTTACCATTTCAAGAGGTGAACCATCCGTACCGCCAGTAATGGTATCAATCACACCTGTTACAGGGTTATCACCTAAATCACCACCTGTGAAACCTTCGATTGCATCAGTCACCATTTCAAGTGGAGAACCGTCAGTACCACCAGTGATGGTATCAATCACGCCAGTTACAGGGTTATCACCTAAGTCACCACCTGTGAATCCTTCGATTGCATCAGTTACCATTTCAAGTGGAGAACCGTCAGTACCGCCCGTGATGGTATCAATCACACCTGTTACAGGGTTATCACCAAGATCACCACCCGTGAATCCTTCGATTGCATCAGTCACCATTTCAAGTGGAGAACCGTCAGCCAGATCACCTAAATTGCCAAGATCTTCACCGATATGTTGAACAATCTCAGTTGCAGTCGAACCATTGGTAATTAAGGTATCAATCACACCTGTAGCAGAATCCATCGCACCATCAAAATCAGCGCCAGCGAGATCAGAGATCGTTTCTAAAGAACCATTCACAGTATCGCGAGAAGTTTCAAAAGTAAGCGTACCTAGATCAGCTAAATCACCAACAGGATGTTCAGACTCAGGGAATGCACCAATGATCGTGCCAGCAACAGTATCAATACCTGTATTGATGATTTCAGTTTTTAAGCTTTCAACGCCCTGAACCACATCAATACCTTGTTGAACAATACCTGTTACAGGGTTTGAACCTAAGTCACCACCAGTAATGGTATCAATGACGCCAGTCACAGGGTTGTCACTAAGATCACCACCAGTGAAACCTTCGATTGCATCAGTCACCATTTCAAGAGGCGAACCATCCGTACCACCCGTGATGGTATCAATCACGCCAGTCACAGGGTTATCACCAAGATCACCACTTGTGAATCCTTCGATTGCATCAGTCACCATTTCAAGAGGAGAACCGTCAGTACCGCCAGTAATGGTATCAATCACACCTGTTACAGGGTTGTCACCAAAATCACCACCTGTGAAACCTTCGATCGCATCAGTCACCATTTCAAGAGGCGAACCATCCGTACCGCCAGTGATAGTATCAATCACGCCAGTCACAGGGTTGTCACCAAGATCACCACCTGTGAAACCTTCGATCGTATCAGTGACCATTTCAAGAGGTGAACCATCCGTACCGCCAGTGATGGTATCAATCACACCTGTTACAGGGTTATCACCTAAATCACCACCTGTGAAACCTTCGATTGCATCAGTCACCATTTCAAGAGGAGAACCGTCAGTACCGCCCGTAATGGTATCAATCACACCTGTTACAGGGTTGTCACCTAAGTCACCACCCGTGAAACCTTCGATCGCATCAGTGACCATTTCAAGAGGAGAACCGTCAGCTAGATCTCCTAAATTGCCAAGATCTTCACCGATATGTTGAATAATCTCAGTTGCAGTCGAACCATTGGTAATTAAGGTATCAATCACACCTGTAGCAGAATCCATCGCACCATCAAAATCAGCGCCAGCGAGATCAGAGATCGTTTCTAAAGAACCATTCACAGTATCGCGAGAAGTTTCAAAAGTAAGCGTACCTAGATCAGCTAAATCGCCAACAGGATGTTCAGACTCAGGGAATGCACCAATGATCGTGCCAGCAACAGTATCAATACCTGTATTGATGATTTCAGTTTTTAAGCTTTCAACGCCCTGAACCATATCAATACCTTGTTGAACAATACCCGTTACAGGGTTGTCACCAAGATCACCACCAGTGAATCCTTCGATCGCATCAGTGACCATTTCAAGAGGAGAACCATCAGTACCACCAGTGATGGTATCAATCACACCTGTTACAGGGTTGTCACCTAAGTCACCACCTGTGAATCCTTCGATTGCATCAGTCACCATTTCAAGTGGAGAACCATCAGCAAGATCACCTAAATTGCCAAGATCTTCACCGATATGTTGAATAATCTCAGTCGCAGTCGAACCATTGGTAATTAAGGTATCAATCACACCTGTAGCAGAATCCATCGCACCATCAAAATCAGCGCCAGCGAGATCAGAGATCGTTTCTAAAGAACCATTCACAGTATCGCGAGAAGTTTCAAAAGTAAGCGTACCTAGATCAGCTAAATCACCAACAGGATGTTCAGACTCAGGGAATGCACCAATGATCGTGCCAGCAACAGTATCAATACCTGTATTGATGATTTCAGTTTTTAAGCTTTCAACGCCCTGAACCACATCAATACCTTGTTGAACAATACCTGTTACAGGGTTATCACCTAAGTCACCACCCGTGAAACCATCGATTGCATCAGTCACCATTTCAAGAGGAGAACCATCAGTACCGCCAGTGATGGTATCAATCACGCCAGTTACAGGATTGTCACCTAAGTCACCACCCGTGAAACCATCGATTGCATCAGTGACCATTTCAAGAGGAGAACCGTCAGTACCGCCCGTGATGGTATCAATCACGCCAGTTACAGGGTTATCACCTAAATCACCACCCGTGAAACCTTCGATTGCATCAGCCACCATTTCAAGTGGAGAACCATCAGCAAGGTCACCTAAATTGCCAAGATCTTCACCGATATGTTGAATAATCTCAGTCGCAGTCGAACCATTGGTAATTAAGGTATCAATCACACCTGTAGCAGAATCCATCGCACCATCAAAATCAGCGCCAGCGAGATCAGAGATCGTTTCTAAAGAACCATTCACAGTATCGCGAGAAGTTTCAAAAGTAAGCGTACCTAGATCAGCTAAATCACCAACAGGATGTTCAGACTCAGGGAATGCACCAATGATCGTGCCAGCAACAGTATCAATACCTGTATTGATGATTTCAGTTTTTAAGCTTTCAACACCCTGAACTACATCAATACCTTGTTGAACAATACCTGTTACAGGGTTATCACTTAAATCACCACCGGTGAAACCTTCGATCGCATCAGTCACCATTTCAAGAGGAGAACCATCAGTACCGCCAGTGATGGTATCAATCACGCCATTCACAGGGTTATCACCTAAATCACCACCCGTGAAACCTTCGATCGCATCAGTCACCATTTCAAGAGGAGAACCGTCCGTACCGCCCGTGATAGTATCAATCACAGCTGTTACAGGGTTATCACCTAAATCACCACCGGTGAACCCTTCGATTGCATCAGTCACCATTTCAAGAGGAGAACCGTCAGTACCACCAGTGATGGTATCAATCACGCCAGTAACAGGGTTATCACCTAAGTCACCACCCGTGAAACCTTCGATCGCATCAGTGACCATTTCAAGAGGAGAACCATCAGTACCGCCCGTGATGGTATCAATCACACCTGTTACAGGGTTGTCACCTAAATCACCACCAGTGAAACCTTCGATTGCATCAGTGACCATTTCAAGAGGAGAACCATCAGCCAGGTCACCTAAATTGCCAAGATCTTCACCGATATGTTGAATAATCTCAGTCGCAGTCGAACCATTGGTAATTAAGGTATCGATCACACCTGTAGCAGAATCCATCGCACCATCAAAATCAGCGCCAGCGAGATCAGAGATCGTTTCTAAAGAACCATTCACAGTATCGCGAGAAGTTTCAAAAGTAAGCGTACCTAGATCAGCTAAATCACCAACAGGATGTTCAGACTCAGGGAATGCACCAATGATCGTGCCAGCAACAGTATCAATACCTGTATTGATGATTTCAGTTTTTAAGCTTTCAACGCCCTGAACTACATCAATACCTTGTTGAACAATACCTGTTACAGGGTTATCACCAAGATCACCACCCGTGAATCCTTCGATTGCATCAGTCACCATTTCAAGTGGAGAACCATCAGCAAGATCACCTAAATTGCCAAGATCTTCACCGATATGTTGAATAATCTCAGTCGCAGTCGAACCATTGGTAATTAAGGTATCAATCACACCTGTAGCAGAATCCATCGCACCATCAAAATCAGCGCCAGCGAGATCAGAGATCGTTTCTAAAGAACCATTCACAGTATCGCGAGAAGTTTCAAAAGTAAGCGTACCTAGATCAGCTAAATCACCAACAGGGTGTTCAGACTCAGGGAATGCACCAATGATCGTGCCAGCAACAGTATCAATACCTGTATTGATGATTTCAGTTTTTAAGCTTTCAACGCCCTGAACTACATCAATACCTTGTTGAACAATACCTGTTACAGGGTTATCACCAAAATCACCACCTGTGAATCCTTCGATTGCATCAGTCACCATTTCAAGAGGAGAACCATCCGTACCGCCCGTGATGGTATCAATCACGCCAGTTACAGGGTTATCACCTAAGTCACCACCTGTGAAACCTTCGATCGCATCAGTCACCATTTCAAGTGGAGAACCATCCGTACCGCCAGTAATGGTATCAATCACGCCAGTTACAGGGTTATCACCTAAGTCACCACCTGTGAACCCTTCGATTGCATCAGTCACCATTTCAAGAGGCGAACCGTCAGCACCGCCCGTGATGGTATCAATCACGCCAGTTACAGGGTTATCACCTAAATCACCACCCGTGAAACCTTCGATCGCATCAGTCACCATTTCAAGAGGAGAACCGTCAGCTAGATCTCCTAAATTGCCAAGATCTTCACCGATATGTTGAACAATCTCAGTCGCAGTCGAACCATTGGTAATTAAGGTATCAATCACACCCGTAGCAGAATCCATCGCACCATCAAAATCACCTCCTACAAAATCAGAGACGGTTTCTAAAGAACCATTCACAGTATCGCGAGAAGTTTCAAAAGTGAGTGTGCCTAAACTTGCGCCATCCGCAATAGGGCTTTCAGATTGGTGAATCGTATCAATTGCTGTATTAGCTAAAGTATTGATGCCTGAATTAATAATTTCAGTCTTAAAGCTTTCTAGTTCTTGTAGTTGATCAATTCCACCCCTGAATCGTTTCAACTGCTGGGTTATTTCCACCTGTAAAGCTATTGATAACTGTTGTTATAGTTTCAGTTGGATTGCCATTTACATCTGTTAAACCAGAGACAATATTAGTTAATGTTTGCGTTGGATTCGTTCCACCTGTGAAATTATTAATAATGTTTGTAATAGGTGTGGTTGGATTCGTGAGACCGCCAGTAAAATTATAAATAGCATTTGTGATGGTATTAAAAGGATAGCTACCATTAAAGCCAAAATTAAAGCCTCCTAAATTACCTCCTATGCCACCACCAGCACCATCTGGTCCACCTGTTAACGCTCCGCTAAGTACACCAAGACTGGTATTGATATTCCCATTTGAACTTCCAGTTCCATCATTGAAACCACCATTTAATCCCCCCATGAAATTAGTGATAGAGAACACTGAACTAGGATTAATCTGTCCTTTAAAGTAATAGGACTTACGCACTATCATTTATAGATTCTCTGTGGTAGCAGATGATTTTTATCGAGAATAAAGTCATCAATGAAGTCTTTGATGATTGGTCTAAATAAGTTCTTTTGC
>NZ_JBPKBJ010000121.1:0-5983 GCF_051390655.1 Acinetobacter sp. P1(2025) | reverse complement strand
CGGTTATATGCGGGCCAATTGGTTGTGCGGTAGATTTTGTGTGTAGGCTTCTTCATTTGAAAATTATATCGCTGAAAAAGCCTTTACAGATAGGTTTGTGCAACAAAGCCGTTCTGTACTGCCGCGTTTGGCGCGTGCATATTGTTGGTAAGCTGCTTCAGCGGCTTCTTTTGCAGAGGTTTGAGCTGCAAGCATTTCATCTCGTCGTTGACGAGAAATAACACCTTGTTGATAAAGGTTTTCACCTCGTTTGTAAGTCGTTGCAGCTAGGTCAGCTTGGGTCTTCATTGCTTGCCAGTTAGCGTATAGCGTATCAATGTTTTCTTGTTGAGAACCTCTATAAATTGTTGATTGAAAAGCGAGTGCACTTTGTAGTGCTGCTTGAGCTTGTTCTTTTTTTGCATCAAGTTCAGGGCTTACGAAACGAACAAGAGCTTGTCCTTTTTTTACTGTTTGACCATCAGTGACATAAAATTCTTCAATACGACTAGGAACTTTAGTACTGATGTGGACAGTTTCAGCTTCCACTCGCCCTTGTAGCTCGATTGATTTTGGTTGATAGGCTTTCCATAAGCCAAAAGCAATCAAACTCAAGAATAATAAGATAATAATGACGATCAGGATTTTTATTTTTGCGTTATTTGAAGGTGGTGATGGTGTACCTGAATCAGTTTTAGATTGATCAACTTGACTGTCTGTTGAGTTTTCGACGATCTCGTTATTCGAATTATCTTCTACATTGGGTGATGAAATATTTTGATTCATGATGTACTCCAATTAACGAATATAATCCGTACGAGGTTGGTTCACATAAAGCTTGAATTCTTCGATTGAACCGTAGCTTTGTAATAATGTTGCTAAAGATAATATGTATTTATAAGCATTTATCGCCATTTCACCTTTTAAAGCATTCAGCGCATTTTGTGCATCGATCACTTGTGTTGCTGTTCCCATACCTTCTTTAAAAGATAATTGTTGAATACGTAAGTTTTCTTCGGCTGCACGAGTATTTTTGATTAAGAGTTGATGGCTTGTTTGAGATGCATTCAACTCACTATATGATTTATATAAAATATTTTCGATTTCTTGTTTGGTACGTTCAGTCATCATTTCTGCTGCATAACGTTTCAATTCAGCAGCATGAATATTTTTATTTTTATCAATACCAGAGAATAAATTGTATTTCGCCATCACGCCGATAATCCAATTTTCTTTATCATCTAACCCGTATTCACCAAAGGCAAATACACTTGGTTTTTGGGCTGCTTGCTGGATACGGATATTTTCATTTGCCAGTTGGGTATCCATCTGTAATTTTTTTACTAAACTTGAGTTTTGATCATAATTGCTAAGAAAAGTTTCTAAATCATTTTTTTGAGTGGTATTTACAAATAATGGTGTACTTAAGCTAAGACGATCACTGGTTTTGAGTAAATTTTTTAAACTAAACAAGCTTGCTTGTAGGTTAGATTGTGCGTTTTGATAAGCCCGATCAGCATTATTTAAGGCAACCTCAAACTGCATACGTTGTCCTTTATTAATAAACCCTTGTTTTTCAAGTTTTAGGGCATTGTTATAATGCTGTTGCATCGCATTAAAATTAAATAGGCTGACATTGGCTAACTGCTGTTGTAGTTGGGCATTAAAATAAGCTTGGATCATTTCAAAACGCTGAGCATCTTGCTGTTGTTTCTCGCTAATTGTTGAGCGTTGAGCCTGCAAAGTCGCTATTTGCTTGGCACTTGAGATTTTCCCCCCTGTATATAATGGCATGACCATAGAAACCGAAGTTCTTACATCCTGATCTTTAACGGTTACATCAACATTATTGGGTACTTTATTTAGACCATCACTAACAACTTGATCAAAACCTTGGCTTATTTGATCAATGACTTCTGGTGATAATACGTTTTCCCATTGAGAAAGTTTTTCATCAAATCCACGTGTAAGTGAGTTTTCTAAACGACGTTTGCCTGACTCTAATGGGACGCTAGTTTCACTATGAAATGAATAGGCAGTTGCATTGAGATCAATACGGGGGAGCCCAAGATTTTTTATGGCATCCATTTCGAGTTGTGCTGATTGTTGTAAGGCTCTTTGTGCTTGTGTGCTATATGCATTCTCAACGATATATTGCTCAGCTTCACTATAGCTAATAGTTTGAGCAAATATTGAACTTGTAAAAAAACTACATGTGATTATATGGATACACATGCTTAGTTTTTTTTGAAACCGTTTGACCCTTAAATTTGGTCGATTATTTTGTTTCAACATTTGAGCTTGTCGCAATTTAATAATACTCGCGTTAGTCTAAGTTCTTTTTGTAAAATTAAAATATTATGTTTTTAATTAAATAGTTATACAACCTGAATTGGTGTAGTTAAATTGTAAAAATTAGAGTTTTTAATCTAGTCTAGATTCAATGAAATAATCATATTCACTTGAATAAAACATAATAATGAATCACTAAAATTGAATGTATTTAAAAAAAGAAATAGTTGAATGAACGAAAAATTTTGCAGATAAAATTAAATATTTAAGCGATAAGCTGCTGCAAGCTTCGCCAATCTATGATTAAATTCCCATCTCAATTTGTTTCACTTTCACAAGGGAAAACTCATGCGTGCTTATAATTTCTGCGCTGGTCCTGCTGCACTACCTACTGCCGTTTTAGAAAAAGCTCAACAGGAAATGTTGGATTGGCAGGGGAAAGGCTTGTCGATCATGGAAATGAGTCATCGTAGTAACGACTATGTTGCTGTTGCAGAAAAGGCAGAAGCTGACTTACGTAAGCTCATGAACATTCCTGAAAATTATAAAGTACTTTTTCTTCAAGGTGGGGCATCCCTTCAATTCTCCGCGATTCCATTAAATTTGTTGGGTAAAAATAATAAAGCTGATTATATCCATACAGGGATTTGGTCTGAAAAAGCGTTGAAAGAAGCAAAACGTTACGGTGACATTAATGTGATCGAAGCGGGTACTTTGATTGATGGTAAGCATGCAATTACAGAACAAGCAACTTGGAACTTATCTGCTGATGCCGCATATGTACATTATGCAGATAATGAAACGATTGGTGGTTTACAGTTTGCAGGTGTTCCAAATGTTGAAAAGCCATTGGTATGTGACTTCTCATCAAGTATTTTGTCTGCTCCGCTAGATGTAAATAAATTTGGTTTAATTTATGCGGGTGCTCAGAAGAATATTGGACCTGCAGGATTGACGATTGTCATTATTCGTGATGATTTGTTGGATCAAGTAAAACCTGAAATTCCAAGCATTTTGAAATATAACGATCAAGCTAAAAATGGCTCAATGGTTAATACTCCAGCCACTTATGCTTGGTATTTATCTGGTTTAGTTTTTGAATGGTTACTTGAACAAGGTGGCGTGGATGCGATCTACAAAGTGAACCAAGAGAAAGCAAAACTACTTTATGGTTATATTGATTCGAGTGATTTCTATAACAACCCGATTGCACTTCCAAATCGTTCAATGATGAATGTTCCATTTACGCTTGCTGATGAAGCTTTGGAAAAGACATTCTTAAAAGAAGCGGAGCAGCAACATTTGCTTAACCTTGCAGGACATCGTTCAGTAGGCGGTATGCGTGCAAGTATTTACAATGCTGTGCCACTTGAAGGTGTACAGGCATTAGTTAACTTTATGGATGATTTTGCAAAACGCCATGGTTAATCGCTGACAAATAAAAAAAGCCCTCGAAAATGAGGGCTTTTTTACAAGAATTAAATTTTTAGAAAATGCCAATTTGATGAAAAATAAGTGCTGCTAAAAACATACCAAGTAGAAAAAAGCAAAAAGCACCAACATCAAGTTTAAGGCCTTGGTCACTTGAATGAATAAGACTGGTGGTCGTTTGTTCTGGTATAATTTTCATTAGAACGCCTAAAAATTGCTATTTATGTGATTTTATTTCACTTTATAGCAGTTTTAGCATAAATATTCGCCTGAATCCATAGGTTGCCGCGAATATATTGACCAATGTTAAAGTTTTTATACAAATCATTTTTGGTTGCAATACGGATTAATATTGCAGGTAATGTATCCTCTAAAACTAAAGTGACATCATAAAGGGTATATTCGTCTTGCATAAACTGCATTGAAGTTTTACCAACGATATTACCTTGGAACCAAGCCTCATCTTCTTGCCCTAATGTTTCACCAAATAAATAAGCGACCATTTTAGAAAAGTCGACAGTTACAGGTTCTTGATCTTCAGGCGTTTTTGGTTCCCAAGCATTAATCAATTCTTGTAAGTTTTCAGGTGCAATTCCATTATGCTCAGCCAGAATTGCATTTAATGCACGGTGGTGTTTAATTGAAGCGGGGTCATCCACAATGATTTTCTCATCTTCTGACACTACTTCTAATTCATAGGCCCAAGCATTAAATTGGACTTGATAGGTTTCATCTTTGTCATATTTACAGCGATTAACACTAAATAAATTATCAAATGCATAAATAGTCGTACTTTTATTTAAATTTAGTCTTAATACCGCTTGGGTTGCAGATTTACAGGTAATAATTCGTTCAATCTGTGCATCGTATTTATATGGGCTTTGGAAACTTGGAAATGCAGTTTTTAAAGCACGTGGTTTTTGATCTTCAACAGCGATAATTTGATTAATTGCAATCGATTGATCACTTGGACCTTGAATCAACCAAAATGATTGATCCATTTCATGTTCTTCTGTGCACAATCCCATAGGCATAACAGGAGTATCTAACGCCAGACCTAACCATTTAGGTACGTCAGATGCAGGATTATCTGTTAATAAGTTCCAATGCTCAGCGTGATTACCGAAATTTTCATCTTGAATTGTAATGATTTCTGGACTGTTTTGAATTTTCATAAATCGTAATGCTGGAAAGATTGAACTTATACTATTAAATCGAGGGTAACATCGATTTTTCAAGTCTCGATATGTAAATCTATAAAATTAATTCATTTATATGAAAAAATGGGTTTTAAACTTAGACAGCAAATCAATTGAGTCTTAATGATTGCTTTGCTCAATTTCCCTCTACTTTTCTAGCAATCTGCTACACTAGCATTTTACTTATATGAGCTTTCGCTTACGTGCTGCCATTCAAATTATGGGTAGATGCAGATGCTTTGCCTAAGATTTTAAGAGAAGTGATTCTTCGTGCTTCAGATCGTTATCAATTAGAAGTAACTTTCGTTGCCAATCAAAATGTCGGTATTACACCTTCGGTACGAATCAAATCTATTCAGGTTATGAGTGGGGCAGATCGTGCTGATCAGGAAATTGTGGAACGTATGCAGCCAAATGACATTGTAATCACGCAAGATATTCCTTTGGCTGCACAGGTTATTGAGAAAGGTGGAATTGCAATCCATCCTCGTGGCGAAATCTATACTACTGCAAATGTAAAAGCCCGATTACATCTTCGAGACTTTATGGATACCTTGCGTGGTGCTGGTGTTCAAACAGGAGGACCTCCTCCAATTTCTGAAAGAGATAAGCGTGAGTTTTCGAGTTCTTTAGACCAAACCATTTTAAAGCAAAAACGTAAAACCGCTTCTTGAGTATGATATGCCCTCACGTACAAATCTGATTTTAACTTATGGATTACTCGTTTTTATATGGGCGACGACCCCATTGGCGATTGTTTGGAGTGTATCTGATTTACATCCCATGTGGGCTTTAGTACTGCGTTTCTTTATAGCTTTGCCACTAGCCATCGTCGTCCTGTTCATTTTAAAAGTAAGATTTCCTGTAGATAAAGTTTCAATACTGAGTTACATCGCAGGCTCATTGAGCTTAATCGGATCTCAGATTTTTACGTATGCGGCTACGGCTTACTTGAGTTCAGGTTTAATTGCATTAGACCTCTTGCAAAAATCATTTTTCAACCAACTCCATGTTGTAAATTGCAGCAATTAAATTCAGACGTAAACCCATGCGTTTACGCCTATTTCGATAACGTGTAGCCA
>NZ_JBPKBJ010000120.1:0-6080 GCF_051390655.1 Acinetobacter sp. P1(2025) | reverse complement strand
TGTAGCAGTCCTCAACAGATTTACGGAATTAGGTCGACCACTTACCCAAGTTACGCCTTAAATTTGGCTCAATTAGGGGCGCTTTGCATTTCAAATCTTTGTGCAACAAAGCCATCCAAAACTGAAAGAAATGTATGGTGTAGACACCATGCCACAAACTGCGGAAAACGTCGCAGAACAATTTAAGATTAATCGGATCGATCAAGACCAGTTTGCTCTAAACAGCCAACAACGGACTACAGCAGCACAAGCCAAAGGCTTTTTTAAACAAGAAATCGTGCCTGTGAGCATCCCACAACGTAAAGGTGATGCAGTCGTTATCGATACCGATGAACACCCACGTGCATCGACCACCATTGAAGCATTGACGAAACTCAAAGGCGTGGTCAAAGCAGAAGGTACAGTCACTGCGGGTAACGCTTCAGGTATTAACGATGGTGCAGCAGCACTATTGATTGCCTCAGATGATGCGGTTGCTCAATACCAATTGAAACCACGTGCCAAAATCATTGCAGCCACTACGGTGGGTGTTGAACCCCGCATTATGGGTTTTGCCCCTGCGCCTGCAATCAAAAAGTTACTGAAACAAGCCAATCTGACTTTAGAACAAATGGATGTGATTGAGTTAAACGAAGCCTTTGCAGCTCAAGCTCTAGCGGTGACTCGTGATTTAGGATTAACAGATGATGATGCGCGTATCAATCCAAATGGTGGTGCGATCGCTTTAGGTCATCCACTGGGTGCATCGGGTGCGAGATTGGTAACGACCGCACTGAACCAACTTGAACAGATCAAGGGACAATATGCTTTGTGTTCGATGTGTATCGGCGTGGGTCAAGGTATTGCTTTGATTATTCAGCGTGTTGATCTAGATACAGGAGTACAGTAATGCCGATGTTTCAATCCGCAGATGTCATGATTCATTATCAGACCTTTGGTGATGCAAATGCCCCTGCTCTGGTATTCTCCAATTCCCTAGGTACGAATTTTGGGATGTGGCAACAGCAGTTTAATTTTTTTAAAGATCGCTTTTTTGTGATTTGTTATGACACTCGTGGTCATGGTTCATCTTCTACTCCAACTGGTCCTTACACTTTGCAGCAGTTAGGTGAAGATGTGATTGCTTTACTAGATCATTTGAAGATTGAAAAAGCCACCTTTTGTGGAATTTCAATGGGCGGTCTAACTGGACAATGGTTAGCGATTCATTATCCATCGCGTTTTAGTCATGTGATTATTGCCAATACCGCAGCGAAGATTGGACAGGAACAAGCATGGCAAGATCGTGCCGAACTGGTACGAAAGCAAGGTTTAGAACCAATTGCCGCAACCGCAGCATCTCGTTGGTTTACCGATCCCTTTATCCAAAGTCATCCTTCAGTTGTCAGCCACCTATGTAACGACTTAAGTGCTGGCAGTGCACTGGGCTATGCCAATTGTTGTGAGGCTTTGGCTAAAGCGGATCTTCGTGATGAACTAAAACAAATCACGATACCTGTTTTAATTATTGCAGGAATTCATGATCCAGTGACCACTGTTACAGATGCTGAATGGATGTTGCAACACATACCAAATGCTCAGTTGGTTGAGATTAATGCTTCGCATATTTCAAACATTGAAGCACCTGTTGAGTTTAATCAGCATATAAATCAATTTATTTAATATACCTATTGTTATAAAAAAGCAGAGTATAAAAATACTCTGCTTTTTGTCGTCTAAAATTTAGATAGAAAATAATAAATTCAATACCTTAAAGACATAAAGATATATCAATTTAGTTTTTGACTGAATCTCCATAACAAAATAGTTTAAACATTAATAAAACAAAGCTTCACAAATTGGAGGTGAAGGATGTATATGGAAAAAGTAAATATCAATGAAACAATTGATAATGCCAAATTTAGTTTATTTCATTGGAAGGTTTTAGTTTGGTGCTTACTAATTATTATTTTCGACGGCTATGATTTGGTTATTTACGGTGTTGCATTACCATTATTAATGCAACAATGGTCATTAACGGCTGTTCAAGCAGGATTATTAGCAAGTGCTGCCCTATTTGGAATGATGTTTGGTGCAATGATATTCGGCACATTATCAGATCGTTTAGGAAGAAAGAAAACCATCATGATCTGTGTCACTTTATTTAGTGGTTTTACATTTCTAGGGGCTTTTGCAACCAATCCCGTTGAATTTGCAATTTTAAGATTCATAGCAGGATTAGGTATAGGCGGCGTAATGCCAAACGTTGTTGCATTAATGACGGAATATGCACCTAAAAAAATTCGAAGTACTTTAGTCGCAATTATGTTTAGTGGCTATGCTATTGGTGGTATGACTTCAGCATTATTAGGAGCTTGGTTGGTCAAAGATATGGGATGGCAAATCATGTTTCTGATTGCTGGGATTCCATTGTTAATGTTGCCTATCATTTGGAAATTCCTACCTGAGTCATTGGCATTTCTGATCAAATCTGGAAAGGAAGAACAAGCTAAACAGATCATCAATAAGCTGCTACCTACACGAGACATTCATCAAAATACTCAATTGGTTTTCAATGAAAATATTCATCATGAAGCACCAGTAAAAGCCCTTTTCCAAGATGGTCGTGCATTTAGTACATTCATGTTTTGGATCGCTTTCTTTATGTGCCTATTAATGGTGTACGCATTGGGAAGTTGGTTACCTAAATTGATGTTACAAGCAGGATATTCTTTAGGCGCAAGTATGCTGTTCTTATTTGCATTGAACATTGGCGGTATGGTTGGTGCAATTGGAGGCGGTGCTTTAGCAGATCGATTCCATTTAAAACCAGTCATTACCTCAATGTTTGTAATCGGAGCTGCTGCCTTAATACTATTGGGATTCAACAGTCCTCAAATTGTTCTCTATAGCTTAATTGCTTTAGCAGGTGCAGCAACGATTGGTTCACAAATTCTTCTATATACTTTCGTCGCACAATTTTATCCAACTACTGTTCGCTCAACAGGTATGGGCTGGGCATCAGGTATCGGTCGTATAGGTGCAATTATCGGACCTGTACTTACAGGTGCATTGCTCACTTTTGAACTACCTCATCAAATGAACTTCTTAGCAATTGCAATTCCAGGTGTGATTGCTGCATTTGCGATCTTCCTCGTCAATCTAAAAGTCTCGGTCAATGTACCTGAAAGTTCAAAATCAACTCTTCAAACACAAGCTTCAGTCAACCAGCAATAAGTAATGTTGCGCCGAGGATTGGCGCAACTCAACTCAAAATGGAAATTAAAAAATGCATACATTTAAATGTAATAAGCTTATTTTGTCCTCAATTTCACTCATAGGTGGATTAGTTTCAACTTCACTTTGGGCTGATAATGTAAGCGCTAAAGAAGAATGGAAATTTACCTTAAAAAATGCCTACATCAATCGTAATTTTGAGAATGAAGCACTGAAGGATACTGGAAGTTGGTCTCAAGCAGCCTCTTTGTTTTATAACTCACGAATGCTTGAGACACCATTAAGTATTGCCGAAAAACCTTTGACAATCGGTGTGGATGCTTCCGTTCAATATGCTGTTAGATTAAGTTCAGATAAACATGTGGCTGATACGGTATTACCATTTGATAAAGCGACTCAATCACAAGCTTCCGATTATTTAAAACACGGCGCCACCTTAAAATTGGGTTATAACCAAACCTTGTTGAGTGTTGGTGAGCTTTGGTTAGACTTACCTGTTACTGCCGTAGATACCAGTCGTCAGCTCTTAACATCTTATTGGGGTGCAAACCTTAAGTCACAATTAACTGATCAACTTTACGCAGAAATAGGTCGTGTTGAAAAAGTATCCCCTCGTAATGAAGAAGATTTTCGTAAATTCTCTTTTACTTCAAATGGAAAGACAGAATACTCAGATGGCTTAAATTATATTGATTTACGCTATCAGTTCTCCCCTGATTTAAAGGGAGAATATTATTATGGCAACATGGAGGATTTATACAATAAACATTATTTGGGTTTAGAGCATAATTTGAAAGGTAAAAATTATGTGCTTAATTCTAAATTTAAATATTTTAATGCTCAAGAAGATGGAAATGATTTTAATATTGATGCACAAAATATTGGTTTATTAGAAACATTGAAAGTAAATAATCATACTTTTGGTTTAGGCTATCAGCAAATTATTGGTGAATCTGCCTACCCATTACCAGATGGTTTTCTTCCTGAAACATATTTCATTAATTGGAATGCTACAGGTTTCTTTAAAAAAGATGAAAAATCATATCATTTTATTTATGGTTATAATTTTAAAGATTATATCCCTGGTTTTAATGCAGCCGTAAAATATGTTTATGGTGAGAATTTTGAAACGACTGATGGTAAAAAAAATCATGAAAGTGAGTCTAATATTATCTTGAACTATGCTTTTCAACAGCCCTATCTCAAAGGTTTGGCATTGCAATATATTCGAATTGATTATGATGTGAAGCATGGAAATGATTTTGGTGAGGATCGCATGTTTGTAAACTACACTCATAAATTCTAAAGACTTAAACTTTGTATAGGGATACTCAACTTTATGTAGCGTATCCCTTTTATTTTTAAAACAATATTTTGGTAGGTATTTGGTAGGTAGGAAATTTTTTTAAGCACTCCATACTAAGTTCAAGGTGTAACTCACCTGAATAACAAACAATGGAAAATGGAAGAAGGAATCACTCCATGGCTTTTAAAAATATTGCAGATCAAACAAACGGTTTTTATATCCCTTGCGTTTCTCTCTTTGGTCCAGGCTGTGCAAAAGAGATTGGGACGAAAGCACAAAATCTCGGTGCAAAAAAAGCATTAATCGTTACAGACGAAGGTCTATTCAAATTTGGTGTAGCAGATACTATTTCAGGATATTTGAAAGAAGCTGGTGTAGATAGCCACATCTTTCCAGGTGCAGAGCCTAACCCAACAGATATTAATGTTCACAACGGTGTTAAAGCCTACAACGACAATGGATGTGATTTTATCGTTTCATTAGGTGGCGGTTCATCACACGATTGTGCAAAAGGGATTGGTCTTGTAACTGCTGGCGGCGGACATATTCGTGATTATGAAGGAATTGATAAAAGTACAGTTCCGATGACTCCCTTGATTGCAATCAATACTACAGCAGGTACAGCCTCAGAAATGACGCGTTTCTGCATCATTACCAACACGGATACTCATGTCAAAATGGCAATTGTAGACTGGCGTTGTACACCTCTGATTGCAATTGATGACCCTAAGCTTATGGTTGCAAAACCTGCAGGTTTAACGGCAGCTACAGGAATGGATGCATTAACTCATGCCGTCGAAGCTTATGTCTCTACTGCTGCAAATCCAATTACAGATGCCTGTGCTGAGAAAGCGATTACTATGATCAGTCAATGGTTACGCCCTGCTGTAGCCAATGGTGAAAATATCGAAGCACGCGATGCAATGAGCTATGCACAATATCTAGCGGGTATGGCATTTAATAATGCATCTCTAGGTTATGTCCATGCAATGGCACATCAGCTTGGTGGGTTCTACAATCTTCCTCATGGCGTATGTAATGCGGTGCTTTTACCACATGTATGCGAATTTAATTTAATCGCTTGCCAAGATCGTTATGCAAAAATTGCAGAGTTAATGGGCGTTAATGTTGAAGGTTTCACTGAAACAGAAGCTGCATTTGCCGCAATTGATGCAATTCGTGAACTCTCATCATCAATTGGCATCCCATCAGGATTAACCGAACTTGGTGTAAAAACTGAGGACTTGGCAATAATGGCGGAAAATGCTCAAAAAGATGCTTGTATGCTGACCAACCCACGTAAAGCAACACATGCTCAAGTTGTAGAAATTTTTAAAGCAGCTTTATAACACTTTCCTCTCAAAAGTAAGCCAGAACTCCGAGACTTGGCTTACTTTTTTGTGGGAATATTAAAATGGTTATATTCCCACTTTTTTGTTTATATAAATAGGACTTACGCATTGACGGATTCAAAAAAGTATTAAAATAGTTTATAAAGTATCTGTGATCAGACGAACTAAACATGCTTCTACAGCAACTTGTACATTACCCATTTATA